>NZ_JBFRDQ010000052.1:0-27657 GCF_052113865.1 Allobosea sp. TAB14
GGTGAAGCCGGGGCCGCATAACGGCAAGCTCGCCCTCCTCGACGTCGGGCTCGACGACACCGTCGTCGATCCCGGCCTCAAGCTCGTGCTGCAGACGCCGCCCGGCGGCAAGGTCGAGGACATCTTCGTCGAGGGTCCCGGCATGTGGTCCTTCGGCAAAACCCATCTGACGCCGGAGGCCGACGGCACCGTCACGGCCAAGATCAGGATCAACGACCGGCCCAAGGGCGTCGCCGGGCCGATCCCGCTGATCTTCACCGTGCGCGGCTCGCCCAAGCCGGTGGAGACGCGGCTCGACCTCGACATCCCCGCCGCCAAGCCGTAAGCCCTGAACCGGGCGGCCGTCGGTGCCGCGGGCTTTCTGGAGAACAGGCGCATGACCATCAAGGTGGGTGACAAGCTTCCGCAGGCGACGTTCCGGATCATGACCGCAGACGGCCCCGCCGCGAGGACGACGGACGAGCTGTTCAAGGGCAAGAAGGTCGTTCTCTTCGCCGTGCCCGGCGCCTTCACCCCGACCTGCCATCGCAACCATCTGCCCGGCTATGTCGGCAAGGCGGTCGAAATCAAGGAGAAGGGCGTCGACGCCATCATGGTAACCTCGACCAACGACGTCTTCGTGATGRACGCCTGGTCGAAGGCCACCGGCGGCGCCGGCGTGATCGAGTTCCTCGCGGACGGCAACGCCGATTTCGCCAAGGAGATCGGCCTGTCGATGGACGGCTCGGGCTTCGGCCTCGGCACCCGCTCGCAGCGTTACTCGATGATCGTCGAGGACGGCGTGGTGAAGGCGCTCAATGTCGAGGAAGCCGCCGGCAAGGCCGAGGCCTCCGGCGCCGAGACGATGCTCGGCCAGCTCTGAGCGGTTTTACGACCGAAAATTATCGAGCCCGCGCGATGCAATCGTGCGGGCTTTTTGTTGGGCGGCAGAGGGCAAGCCGTTCGGCAAGGCGAATGCCTGGAGCGGGATGGATGGCCGGGTTTCATGGAGCGCTGCTCGGGGTATCGCCATCGCACCAGGAACGGACCTCGGCTTTGGGCCCAAGGCCTTGCCGTAAACCCGGCTAACGGAGCTTGGCGATCCCAATTCCATCGAGTTTGGCGCGGTCCTTAATGGATTCCTCGCTACGGGTCATCGCTTTCGAAATCGCCTTCAGTGCCATGCCCTTCTTGGCGAGCAACTTTAGCTTCTCAAGTTCCTCATGTGTCCAGGGTTGGCGATGCCGTTCAAATCGCTCGGTCACAATGTGCTCCTGCTCTGCCGGGACATCTTCGGCATTCGCGCCATCTATAGCAGCGATCGCGACGAATTTGGTCGCAGGGATAGATGGTGCCGAATCCAGTGCCGCCAAGTCTGCGCCTCGCTTTCCCACAGCCGCACACCCTTCCGTTGATCCTTCCGATCTCGGCTTGTCATGAGACAAGGCACCAGGCAGGCGCTAGCTTCCTCCTTGGAGGAAGATGCCGATGCCTGAGATCACGATCCGCCCGCTTGCTGCCGCCGACCGCGCCGCCTGGACCCCGCTCTGGCATGGCTATCTGACCTTCTACAAATCGACGCTTCCCGCCGAGCTCGACGACGTCACCTTCGGGCGATTGACCGGCGGCACGGAGCCGATGGGCGGCTTCATCGCCTTCCAGGGCGACAAGGCGCTGGGCATCACCCATTGGGTCATCCACCGCTCGACCTGGAACGAACGGAACATCTGCTATCTGCAGGATCTCTTCACCGTTCCCGAGGCGCGCGGAACCGGCGTCGGCCGCAAGCTGATCGAGGCCGTGAACCAGATGGCCCGCGAGAAGAACTGCTTCCGCGTCTACTGGCAGACGCATGAAACCAATCTCCAGGCGCAGGAGCTCTACAACAAGGTCGCCGACAAATCGGGCTTCATCGTCTACCGGCAGCCGCTCGGCTGAGCGACGCCGCCGCTTGCAGGCGCGAGCATTTCGACTGCGCCGACGCAGAGCCATATTTGCGCCGGCGCAATCCCGATCTTCCACCGCTCGCCTATATGAGGGGCATGCTTTCCTGCGGCGCGTTGCGTAGCGTGTCGTCGGTCAATCCGCTCCCCGAACGCGGCATCGCCCGCGCTCCCTCAGAGGCGTGACGTCATGAAGAAGATCGGCTTCCTGTCCTTCGGCCACTGGACCCCCTCGCCCCAGTCGCAGACGCGCTCGGCCGGCGACACGCTGCTGCAATCGATCGATCTCGCCGTCGCAGCGGAGGAACTCGGCGCGGACGGCGCCTATTTCCGCGTGCATCATTTCGCCCGGCAGCTCGCCTCCCCCTTCCCGCTGCTGGCGGCGGCCGGGGCGAAGACGAGCCGAATCGAGCTCGGCACCGCCGTGATCGACATGCGCTACGAGAACCCGCTCTACATGGCCGAGGATGCCGGCGCCGCCGATCTGATCGCCGGCGGGCGGCTCCAGCTCGGCATCAGCCGCGGCTCGCCCGAGCAGGTGATCGATGGCTTCCGCCATTTCGGCTACCAGCCCGCGGAAGGCCAGAGCGACGCCGATATGGGCCGCCGCCATGCCGAGGTCTTCCTCGACGTGCTGCGCGGCGAGGGCTTCGCCGAACCCAATCCGCGCCCGATGTTCCCGAACCCGCCGGGGCTGCTCAGGCTCGAGCCGCATTCCGAGGGCTTGCGCGAGCGCATCTGGTGGGGCGCCGGTTCGAACGCCACCGCCATCTGGGCCGCCAAGCTCGGCATGAACCTGCAGAGCTCGACGCTGAAGAACGACGAGACCGGCGAGCCCTTCCACATCCAGCAGGCGAAGCAGATCCGCGCCTATCGCGAAGCCTGGAAGGAGGCCGGGCACAGCCGCACGCCGCGCGTCTCGGTGAGCCGCAGTATCTTCGCCCTGGTCGACGACCGCGACCGCGCCTATTTCGGCCGCGGCAATGAGGGCGACGATTCCATCGGCTTCATCGACGACACCACCCGCGCCATCTTCGGCCGCAGCTATGCGGCGGAGCCGGACAAGCTCGTCAAGGAGCTGGCACGGGACGAGGCGATCGCCGAGGCCGACACGCTGCTGCTCACCGTGCCGAACCAGCTCGGCGTCGATTATAACGCCCATGTGATCGAGGCGATCCTGAAGCATGTCGCGCCGCCGCTCGGCTGGCGCTGAGGCAAAAGCCACAGGCACCCCGCGCACGCACCTTCACCGCCCGCGCTCTCGCGTGGGCGTTGACAGATGAGGGGCAGCGGAGCGCCGCGAGGCGCGGTGGGTATCGGGCCGCTTCCATTGAGCCAGGATGCGGCGCGGAAGGGTTGAGCCACCTTCCGCACGCCCCGTGGCGCTCCGCTTATCGGCGTTCTTCAGTCTCCGGGCCGCGCTTATATGGCTTTGCGGGTCGGGAGAGGCGAACTCGGACGCCAGTTCCCCWCATCGGGTTGTCGCGTCGTCGCACCACCCATCCGTCGCCGCCGAGCCTTCCAGCGAGCTCCTCGCACAGGGGCCGTAGTACCCCAAGGCGGTGCCCCGAAGCCTCCCGAGTCTGGCGTGCAAAGCCAGCCGCAGGCGCCGACCTCATCCCGCCATACGACATGCCTCCGGATGGCTGCCCCTCGGGGTGAGGTGGGCCGAGGATAGGCGCGGCTTGCAAGGGCGGGGATAAGTTTTCGACGGCGACCGCCCCGGCAGGGCCAGCGCCTCTCAAACAGCTCGGCTTTCGGCCCCTACCCGCCTTCCAATCAGAACGGGTTCCAAGGCGCGTCGATGGCGCTCACCTGTCCGTATAAAATGGGTTTGGCCGCTCTGAGCTTGTCCAGGTTAGGCTTCGCCAAATCCCAAAATTTGTCGAAGTCTTTGAATTTCGCTGGCATGGCTTGGAAGCCGACATGATCCTTTCTTAATGGCCGGCCTCTCATAGACGCGTACACGTTTGTCGCATTGACAGAGAAGAAATCAGTTCCACTATAGTTGAAAACTATTCCCGTTTCAGGATCTGTCAAAGGATCGTAACTTCGCAATACGCCATCCGCGATGTGGCAGAATTCATGGAAGAGGATCTCGTTCGGCTGAGCGCCGGGTGCCAAACTGCCAGAAAAATTTTTCGGCGAAAATTGAACGGTTGAATTGGCGTTCTGCTCTCCAGACAGGAACGGGAATATATTAACGTTCCCTGGCAAGAAATTAACAATCAGACGGCCCATCTGATTGGCAAGGATATATTTTATTACCTTTTCGATGCCGTTGACCCAATCTTGGCCCGTGGTTTTAAGATCCGCTTGTTCTGCGCCTGCAGGATTTAGGATCAACTTGGCAGAAGATGCGCTTGGCCGAGGCGGCAAGTTGTTCGATGGACGGTCGGTAGAAGCAAACGTTATCGGCAGAGCTGCCGTTTGCGGCCTGYCGGACGCGTCATATGCAGCAATATTGTCTCCGGCCTTCAATCCGCGCAGCATGAAGTAGACGTGCAGATTGGCGTCTTTTTTGTACGGTGGCGGCGATTGAAAACGGCTGCTGGACATCGACACGAAAGCGTTGCCTGGCGCACACAGCCGGATCTTCCAATCCATACCGGCGGCCCAAACTGCGACGGCGGCGTTTCCTGAAGGATCTTTCAGGGCCAGGCTGCTTAAACCGGGGCTGTTCGCGGTCGCCGGAATACCGACAAAATGCGGCATATGCAGCTCCTTCGTTCAGAATGTTGCAGCCATTTTACGGAACGGCGTCATTCCGGCGCCCCGCGCCGCGCAGGCAAGAATGGCCGAGGTAGCCCGGTGCCGCTTCCTTCATATGGACCATGTCTTGCCGTTGGTGAAGGACTTCATGGCCTCGACGACGCCCTCCTTGTAGCCGAGGCCGGAATCCTTGATGCCGCCGAAGGGGACATCTTCATGATCCGGTCGAGGTTCGGCATCAGGCCCTTGGCGCTGGCAGCCTCGATATGGGCCGGTTCCGCACCGTCCATGCAGATCACCACCGTCGGACGCTGCGGGCGCGCATAATTGCGACCGTTCGCAATGACGCCAGAACCAATCTTCGTGTGAAGCGTCATGATGCTTTCCTCGTGCGGGCGCCGATCAGCGGATCAGCGCCCTGACGCGGGACGAAACAAGGTCCGCCACCAAGACCATCGCCAGGATGACAAGGATGCAGGTCGCGGTGTCCTGGTACTTGAACAGCTTCATCGAGGAGACGAGCTCGAAGCCGATGCCGCCGGCACCGACCATGCCGAGGACCGTGGACTGCCGGACATTGGTCTCCAGCCGGTAGAAGATCGTCCCGAGCCAGGTCGGCAGGACCTGCGGCAGCACGCCGAAGAAGAAGGTCTTGAACGGGCCGACGCCGGCCGAGCGGAAGGCCTCCAGCGGCCCCTCGTCGATATCCTCCATCGCCTCGGCGAAGAACTTGCCGAGCATGCCGGCGCCGTGGATGGCGAGCGCCAGGACGCCGGCGAAGGGGCCGAGACCGATGGCGGCGACGAAGATCAGCGCCAGGATGATCTCGTTGATGCCACGCAGGCAATTCAGCAGTTGCCGCGTCGCGTGGAAGATCGCTGGGCTCGGGCTGAGATTGCGCGCGGCGAAGAAGCAGATCGGCAGGGAGATGACGACGCCAAGCAGCGTGCCCCAGACCGCGACCTGCAGGCTCTCCAGCGCCGGTTTCCACAAGCGTTCGAGGAATTCCGGGTTGGGCGGCACCATCCGGACGAGGAAATCCCACATATAGGGGATGCCGTTCCAGAGGTTGCTGGCGTTGATCTGGGAGCCGACCGCCGCCCACCACAGGAAGACGAGGATGGCGAGCGTGATGGCGCCGACGCCCCACCAGCCGAAGCGGTTCTGCGGCGGGCGAATGACGAGTTGCAGCGTTCCGAAGGACATGGGTCTAGCCTCCCGTCAGGCGATAGCAGGGGCGATGATCGGCGCCAGCACGGGCTGGCTCACCGGACGCGGCTTGAGCACGCGGCTGATGCCGGGATCTTCGAGGCCGGGATAGATCTGGTGGACGATCTCGGAGGTGAGGTGGTCGGGCGTATCGTCGAAGATCACCCGACCTCCACTCAAGCCAACGATGCGCTCGCCGAACTCGACGGCGTAATCGACCTGGTGGAGGTTGCAGATCACGGCGATCCCCTCCGCCTTGCAGATCGCCTTGAGGTAACCGAGCACGATGCGCGAGGTCTTGGGATCGAGGCTCGCCACCGGTTCGTCGCAGAGGATCACAGCCGGCTGCTGCGCCAGCGCGCGGGCGATGCCGACGCGCTGCTGCTCGCCGCCGGAGAGCTGGTCGCCGCGCGCATTCGCCTTGTGGGCGAGCTCGACCCGCGCCAGGCAGTCCATCGCGATCGCGACGTCCTGCCGTGGGAAGAGCTGCAGCATGCTCAGGAAGGAGGACAGGCCGGCCATGCGGCCGACCAGCACGTTCTTCAGCACCGAGAGGCGCTTCACGAGGTTGTGGTGCTGGAAGATCATCGCCACCGGCCGCTTGCCGGCGGCACCGCGCTTCAGGTCGAGCACCTTGCCGTCGATGACGGTCCGCCCGGCGTCGGGCTGCGCCAACCCGTTGATGCAGCGCAGCAGGGTCGACTTGCCGGCACCGCTGGGGCCGAGCACGACGAGGAACTCGCCGGCTTTGACGCTGAGGTCGATGCCCTGCAGGACCGGGCGGCCGGCATAGGACTTCTTCAGGCCTTCGATCTTGATCATGTCGCGTTCTCCGCCGGTCGCGTCCGCGACTACTTCATCTTGGTGAGATCGAGCTTCAACACCTTCGCCGTCTCGCGAATGATGTCGTAGGCCTGATCGTTGGTCTCGACGAAGCGGTTGAGCTTGCCCTGGTCGGCCCAGGTGATGTCTCGGATGTTCAGGAAGGCGGATTTGATCTGCGCCTTCAGATCCTCGGGCAGGTTCTTGCGCCAGCAGGTCGGCGATTCCGGGATCGGGTCGGACTGCCAGACGACCTGGATGTCGGCCGGATCGACCAGCTTCTTCTGCACGGCCGTATCGAAGATGCGGTCGGCGATCGTCGCCGCATCCACGCGCTTGTTGGCGACGGCGAGCGCGTTGGCGTCGTGCGAACCGGTGAAGAGGACACGGCCGAAATCCTTCTCGGGATCGAAGCCAAGCTTCATCAGGCCGGCCTTCGGGAAGAGATGCCCCGAGGTCGAGGAGGGATCGACGAAGGCGAAGGTGCGGCCCTTGAGGTCCTTGACCTCCTTGATGCCGCTATCCTTCCGCGTGATGATCAGGCTGCGATAGTAGCTGCGGCTGGATTTGGCCGTCTCGGCGGTCGCGAAGGCCTCGATCGSSGCRACCGTGGTGCCGAGCACATAGGAGAACGGGCCGAGATAGGCGACSTCGACATGGYYCGAGCGCATSGCTTCGATCACGCCGTTATAGTCCGAGGCGACGAAGCCCTGGACGGGGATGCCGAGGTTCTTCTGGAGGGCGTCAAGGAGCTGCTGGCTGGATTCCAGCATCGCCCGCGAATCCTCGGACGGTATCAGCCCGACGCGGACCTGTTTCGTCTCTGCTCGAACCAGAGCCGGCATCGCCAGCAGCGTGCCCCCGGCCAGCGAGCTCTTCAAAATCGTCCGACGCGTGATGGTCATGTCATCCTCCCAAGATGATCCGGCGATCTTTTGATCTGCCGGTGAACCGTTGCGGGCGCCGTTGCCCCTTGCTTGATCTCAGGCGGCCATGGCCGCCTGCCTTCCGATGAAGTTGCGGCCACGCTCGCCTTCGAGCGCCTTGCCGACGAGGCGGTTCCACTCGGGCGGCGAGACGCCGTAGGCAGTAGGGTCGGTCGAGACGCCGAGATTGCGCAGGAAGGCGCCGAGCCGCTCGGCGCCCGCTTCGAGGTCCGGGCCGAAGACGCGGCGCAGCGCGGCGTCGCATTGCGGCTCAGCGCCCATCGCCCAGCGCATCACGATCGGCAGCGAGAAGGAGCAGGCGATGCCGTGGATCGTGCCGCTCTTCAGCGTGATGTCGTAGGAGATATTGTGGGCGAGCGCGGTCTTGGTGTTGGAGAAGGCCAGCCCCGCCAGCAGGCTCGCCCGCATCTGCCGCGTCCGGAGTTCGACATCGTCGAGGCGCTCCAGCAGGCGCGGCAAGGTGTCGATGATCTCTCTGGCAGCCTCGACCGCATAATTGGCGGAGACCGGATTGCCGTTGACGTTCCAGATGCTTTCCAGCGCATGCGAGAGTGCATCGAGCCCGGTCGCGAGCGTGAGGCCGCGCGGCGCGCCGACCGTCAGGGTGGGGTCGAGAACCGCTGTCTCCGGATAAAGCCGGGGATGGGCGAGCGAGTACTTGCTGCCATTGGCGGCGTCCCAGACCGTCGCCCAGGACGTGACCTCGCTGCCGGTGCCCGCCGTCGTCGGCACGGCGATGATCGGAAGGATCGCGCTCTCGTCGAGCGGCTTCTTCTCGACGAGATGGCGGCGCACGGTCTCGAAATCGCCGCCGCTGGCCGCCAGCACCTTCGCGGCGTCGATCATCGAGCCGCCGCCGAGAGCAACAATCACCTCGGCCGGCTCGGCCGCTCCGAACTGCTGGCAAGACAGCGCGAGGTCGGCGCAGTCCGGGTTGGTCTCGATATTGGTGATCGACACGACAGGTGCGCCGGCGACCGCCGTCAGGCGGGCGGAGAGTTCGCGGAAGATGGGCTGGTCATAGGTGACGAGGGCCCAGCGCCGGTTACCGATCAGGCTTGCGACCTCATCGAGCAGGCCGTTGCCGGACCGGATCTTCACGGGGTTCCAATACGCCCAGGTCATGCGTTTCCATCCTCGTGATGCGCCTTGCCGGCTCTGTTGCGAGGATGCTCTCCGAAGCCAGACCTTATGACAAATTGATTTTTTGATCAGATTGGATAGATTTTTGCTATGCGTTACACTCAGCTCAGATCATTCCATCTCGTGGCAGGCTCGG
The DNA here is from genome assembly GCF_052113865.1 of Allobosea sp. TAB14. Classification (NCBI taxonomy): domain Bacteria; kingdom Pseudomonadati; phylum Pseudomonadota; class Alphaproteobacteria; order Hyphomicrobiales; family Alloboseaceae; genus Allobosea; species Allobosea sp. TAB14. The sequence continues at coordinate 8,892 of NZ_JBFRDQ010000052.1, forward strand.
GCGGCTTCAACGCCGCCGCCGACGCCTTCCATATCAGCCAACCGACCCTGACGGCGCAGGTCGGTGCGCTGGAGGAGGAGTTCGGCGTCGAGCTCTTCGTCAAGCGTGGCCGGCGGCGCGAGCTCAGCRATACCGGCCGGCAGCTTCTGGCCATCACCACCCGGCTTTTCGCCGAGGAAGCCGAGGTGCTCGCCTTCCTGACGGAAACGCGGGAATTGCGGACCGGGCGCCTTTCGATCAGCGCCGTCGGGCCGTTCCACGTCACGGAGATGCTGGCCGCCTTCAACCAGGCCTATCCGGAGATCGAGCTCGCCGTGAAGCTGGGGAACTCCGCCGAGGTCCTCGACGATCTCGCCAGTTACCGATGCGACGTCGCCGTCCTCGCCTATATCGACGAAGACGACCGCCTTCTGACCATGCCCTACAGGCGTCACCCCGTCGCCGTGTTCGTGCGCCGCGACCATCGCTTCGCCGAACGCGACACCATCCGGCTGACGGAGCTGGAGGGCGAGCCGATGATCGTGCGCGAGCAGGGTTCGACAACGCGACGCGCCTTCGAGGACGCGCTTTCAAGAACCGGCACGAAGCCGCGCCTGATGATGGAGATCGGCAGCCGCGAAGCCATTCGCGAGGCGGTGATCCATGGCCTCGGCATCAGCTATGTTTCCGAAGCCGAATTCGTGCCGGACGAGAACCTTAAACTGATCCGGATCGAAGGTGCCGAAGTCTACACCTACGCGCATGTGGTCGTGCTGAAACAGCGCGAGTCCAGCCGGGTCATCAAGGCGTTTCTCAATGTCGTGCAGAGCGCCCGCGACGCTTTCGACGCCGTCGCGGCCAAACAGTGATCATCGCGAAGGCGGAATGTTGGCTTCGGCTTCGTCGCATGAAGGACGGCCACGCCCGCCCCAGGGCTTGCGAACCTCCGTTCTCGACGCCTCGCGACCTGTGAACGTTCTCGGTCTCGAACGGCCACTTTGGGCCGAACGGGACATTGATGGATTTCCTACCAACTGACGCGCAGGCCGGCCCGCCCGGTGATGCTGTGGCTGTCGGCGAAATGAGCCAGGCTGGTCTGGGCCTCAACCTCGCCATAGAGCGCATAGCGGCCCATTTCGTATTTGGCGCCGAGGCCAAGCCCTCCCCAGAGCCGCTGCCCCCGGCTGGTCAACGGCGTGCCGGCGACCGTTACCGTCGTCCCGTCGAGGAATTCGTAATGCAGGTTGGCGATGCCGTAGAGCGAGGCATTGACCTGCCGCCCAGCGCTGTCGCGCCAGCTCTGCCGGTAATCCGCGGAGATGCCGAGCCGCCCGCGCAGGCTGTCGCCGTCGCCGAGCGCGACGCGGGCGCCGAATGGGTCGACGAAGCTGTCCGCATCGACATGTGAGTAAGTCAGTTGCGCCTGTGGCGTCAGCGACCAGGCACCTGACAGCGCGATGCGCTGCCCAATTTCCAGCCCCAGCGCATAGCCGAAGCCGCCCTTGCCCTTGGCGAGCTGACGCCCGGCCGTCGTGGAGGACAGGTCGCTGTCGAACCAGTTCAGCTTGGTCTGCGCATCGGCATAGAAGCCTGACGCGCCGTACCAGGTCAGCGCCCCGCCGAACCCGGTGCCGGAGGCCTTGATCTTGCCGCGCCCGAAGACCGACGAGATATCGGCCAGCGCTTCGCCATGATGCAGCGTCACGCCTCCGACGAGCGTGCCGGCATCGCCAGCGTAAACCTGCCCGTCGGCGCCGGCCTGCAGGCGCCAGCTATCGATCGTGTAGCTCGTGCCGGTGGTCGAGAAGCCCGGCGTGACGCGGCTGTGGGCTGCATCGATGCGGGCCCAGATCGCCCGGCCTGCCGCATTCGCCGTGTCGTCAGGCCGGCCGTCGAAGCGCTCGCCGACGCGCTGACGCAGCGTCTGCAGCTCGTTCAGGCTCTGCAGGACCTGGCCATAGGCTTCGTAGATGGGGGCTCCGGGCTGGTAGATCGGGCCGATCTCGGTCGGGCCGGTCGACGGTGAGGTAGGAGGCGGTGAAGTTGGAGGCGGTGAGGTGGGAGGCGGTGTCAGATAGGCGGAGCGCAGGTACCAGTCGCCGTCGTTCGGTGTGCTGATGCCGTTCTTCTGCAGGGTGTAGGCGTAGGCGCCGGCGACGACGGCCGGCTGCCCCTGGAAGACATAGTTGCCCTGGAGCGTGAAGACGCCGTTCGAGGCCCCGCCGACATCGACGACCTTGATGCCCTCGATGGTCTGCGCGCCGGCACCACCCTGGTTCAGCACCGTGACGAGGGTCGAGCCTGCCGTGCTGCCGGYGATGACGAGGCGGTCGGACGGCGAGGCATCGCCGCCGAGCACGGTCTCGATCTCGAGCCGGCCGCCATTGCCGAGATAGTTGCCGTTGATCGTCAGCGTGCCGATCGAATTGCCCGGCGCGATCGTGCCACCCGGCTGGTTGATCGTGGAGCCGACCGTGCCGATGCCCTGCAGGCGGCCGCCGATGACCTCCATCGTCCCGCCGAGGACGCCGTTCACGGCGAGCGTGCCCGCCAAGACGTTGCCGGCGCCGGTGTAGGTCGCGCCGCTGTTGCCGGTCAGCTCCAGCTTGCCCAGGCCATCCTTGATCAGCGCGCCAGCGCCGGTGAAGGTCGGGGAGATGCCGATATCATGGCCATCCGTGTCGATGACGAGGCCATTCGCGCCGATGGCGATGGTGCGGGTGTCGAAATTGTTGAAGAAGGTGGAATTGTTTCGCGTCGCGCGCAGGAGGCCGCCATCGAAGGTGACGCTCGCGATCCCTGAGCCGCCCCGAATCCCGCCGGTTTCCAGAACGCCGCGATTGCTCGCCAAGCCCTGCACAAGCAGCGTCCCGCTGACTCCCGCGTTAACGCCGAGCAGAACACCGCCTTCGGCGCGAACCAGCCCGCCGTTCTCGACCGTCAGCGAACCGGCTCCGAAATTGCCGATGGTGAGGTTGAATGGCGACATCACCCATTTCGACCCCGCGCCTGTCACTGTGACCGTGCCGGTGTCGTTGGCGCCGATATAGCCCTGATTGCTGATGACACTCGCGCCGTCTTCGATGCGCAAGGTGCCTGGGCCGAAGCTGCCGACGGTGAACTGTCCGATGGTGGTCCAGGTCGTGCCCACGCCGGTCAATACAGCGTCGCCGCGTGTATCACTGCCGATGACGCCGTCCGCGCTCGAAATGGTCGCACCGCCCTCGGCGCGCAAAGTTCCTGTCGAACCTACTGTGCCGTACTGGCCGACGGCCAGCCGGCCAGTGTTCTGCCAGGACGAGCCAAGCCCGCTAATCAAGGCGCTGCTGCCGCCACCGACGTTGCCGGCGGCGTTTGAAACCCGGCCGCCAGCCAGAATGTTCAGCGTTCCGGTACCGAAGAACCCGACGTAGAGATCACCGGCATTGGTCCATGTCGAGGCCGTGCCGTTGCTGCCGACGCCCGAAACCGTGACCGTGCCTTGGCTGCCGAGATTGTATCCGATGTAGCCGGCCAGGCTGCTGACCGTGCCACCATTCAGGATGCTCAGCGTTCCGGCGCCGTCATATCCGACATAGAGATGAAAGGCGTTGGTCCATGTCGAGGCCGTGCCGTTGCTGCCGACACCCGAGACAGTCACCGAGCCGTCGCTGCCCGCGCCATCGCCGATGGTGCCGTAATCATTAGTCACGGCGCCGCCAGCCGTGATGCTCAGGGAGCCGGCCCCAGATTGGCCGACGACGAGGTCGCCGTTGTTGGTCCAGCTGGATGCAATGCCGTTGCTGCCGACACCCGAGAMAGTCACCGAGCCGTTGCTGTTGGTACCATCGCCGATGGTGCCGTAATCATTGGTCACGGCGCCGCCAGCCGTGATGTCGAGCTGGCCATCGCTGGTATTGCCGACCTGCAGGTCGCCAATGATCGTCCAGCTCGGTGCATCGGCAGGTTTAGGATTCAGATCGTTGTTGCCCGTGACCATTTGTGCGCGTGCCGGAAGGCCGGTGGCGCAGACCAGTGCGACGAGCGCTGTCGACAGCAGCAGGGCCTGGCGATAATCGCGAGCGGCAGCCACGCTCTTCATCGCTCGTCTCGTCAATGTTCAGCCCCCACCCGATGATGTCGCCCTATTCGTCGAGATTCCCCGCACAGGCACATGTTCACGCGGAGAATCATGCCGAGAGCGAATCGCTACCGCCGGTTGCAAAAGGCTAGCATTCAATGGTTAATCATAGTGGTAGGACGCTGCCTCTCCGGGACGGTTTTCAGTTCCAGAGAGCAACCGAACAACCTCACTTGGTGGTATAGCCACCGTTGACGAGAATCGTCTGCCCGGTCATCCACCAGCCATCCGAAACCAGAAAGCGGATGAAGGGCACGATGTCCTCGATGTCGGTCAGGCCTGTCTTGGTAAACTTCGACAGAGCTGCCGCCGCCTTGTGATAGGCTTGAGCGTCGGCGGCTTCCGCCGGATAGAAGAACGGCGTGTCCATCGGGCCCGGGCCGATGGCGGTCACCGAGATGCCGCGCTCGCCGAACTCTTTCGAAGCTGCGCGGGTGAAGTGCTCGACCGGCGCCTTCGTGCCGGCATAGGCGGCATAGAAGGGGGTGTAGGCGCCGAGTAGCGAGGTCACGAGCGTGCAGATCTTGCCGTTGTCGTTGACGTGCTTGCCGGCCTCCTTGAGGAAGAAGAAGGCGGATTTCGAATTCACCGCAGTCATTTCGTCGTACTCGGCCTCGGTGATCTCGACGAAGGGCTTCTTCAGAACCTTCCCGACCGTATTGATGGCGATATCCGGTTTACCGATGGCGGCGACGGTGTCCGCGAAGAGCTTCTCGACCGCGCCGGCCGTTGTCAGGTCGGACTGAAGGGCGACGGCCTTTGCACCGGCGGCCTTGATGGCAGCAACCGTCTCATCCGCCGCGGGTTTGGTCGCGCTCGTGTTGTAGTGGATGGCCACGGCCTTCGCACCGTGCGCGGCAAGATCGCGGGCAAGCAGCCCGCCGAGGTTCTTCGCTCCCCCAGCAATGAGAACCGTCTTACCCTTGATGCCGTGATCGAGCATGTTCCGTCTCCACTGGTCGCAGCAGCCAAGCCGCGATCCTCGACGGAACTGACCGGGTTTTGGATACCTGACCAGAGCAGCGACAGTATCTGCTCCTGATGCCTCTTGACGGGATGCGTATTTTAAGCCGTGCGTCGGGCGCGGAAAGCTTCGCGGCTTTCCGGCTCTTTCAAGGATCGATGCGAGTATCGGTCACCGCGAACCCAGCCTTGTCCAGGCCCTCCGCGATATGAGCGATGTAATCTTCCTGGAATTTGCGCCCGCGCCAATCGATATAGAATTCAGTGGCGTAGTTGGGCCTCAAATGGCGCAGGATTTGAAGATGCATCTCCGCTTTGGCTGTAGCGCCGAGCTGCCCGCAGACGGCGGCAAGCATAACGTGCAGGAAATAATATTTCTCATCAATGCTGAAATTTGAGGCAAGCTTAAAAGCGCCTTCGTAATCGCGCTTGCGATACAATTCCAGGATCGGGACGCCATATGCCATTGCAGGATGGTAATATCCGTGCGCGTTGGCTTGCCGCACAAGTTCGGCTCCCTCTTCATAGCGCCCCATGACATAGAGGCGATTGCCCAGCATCAATTGGTGTTCTCCGGATCCGGGATTCAAAGCTATGGCCTGCCGCCCCGCCCGCTCGAACTCCTCGAACTTCCCCATGGCGAACAGCACGGTCGAGCGCATGGTGTGCGCCAGAGCCGAGTGCGGTGCCGCGCGGATCGCTTGATCGGCCATGCCGAGAGCTTCTTGTAGTATCTTGCTGCTTTCAGTCGGCTTGGCGTAGAGCCCTCGAACCTCGTTCATGTGAATATAGGACAGCATCGCCCAAGCGTCCGAATAAAGCGGCTCTTTACTGACGGCGGACTCAAGACATTTTCGGATACTAATCTGCTCCGAATCCTCGAGCGTTGTCACATATGTAAAGGCGTGAACGACACAGCTATACGCATCCTGGTGCTTGTCGGGGTGGAGCTTGCGCTCATTCACATTGATGATGCCCCAGCGCTGCCCGATCTGCCTCGCGATGGCCTCACCGACAGCCTTCTCCGCCGCCATCATCGAGGACGCTCCGGCGGATTCGATTTCCTCGCGCGACGCCAGAATGAGACCCGACCGGTGCTCGCTCAGCATCCAATGGCATCGCAGCACTCGATCCTCGACGTCGGCGGCGATGTCGAGGACATAGAGGCTGCCCGCCCCGCTGGGACGCAGCGAGGCGACGAGCTCCTCAAACGATCTGTGAGGCTCAAGACCGGCGATGCGCAGGCCGTGATAGGGAACGAGAGCCGCAACGACCGAGCGGATCATGCGAGACGATGCCTCGCCGGGGCCGCCGCCGGCCGCGGCCCTGACCACGATGATCGGGATCTTGTGCTCGGGGCCGCGCCGGGCTTCTTCCGGCCGCACTTCCCCGGACATCGGCCGAAGTCCCGTCCGGACCAGTGTCTCGTTGCGGCCCGAAGACCCGGTCGCTTTCGCCTGGCGACGTTCGAAGCGCGGCACGTATCCGCCGACGGGCAGAAGAATCGCCACGCTCTCCGCGGCACCATCAACAGCGTAATAAAGGGCCAGCGCCGAGCGCAGGCGGGTTGCCTCGTTGCGAACGACGGCATCCTTGGCGGGATCGAAGTCGACGCCTCTGCCAAAGACGTCCACAGCGATCGTGTAGGCCTTCAGCTGGGCGCTTTTTCCTTCGATGGCCTTTTCGACGACATATCGGAGGAAGCGCGCGCCTCGTGCCGAAATCCGCGCGCCCGGCGCATTCAAGAGGTTGTCGAGCGCCGATGCGATTTCCCTCTCTTCAACGCCGTCGATAGGCATATCGCTGCTGGACCCACCCTGCCATGCACCCCGCGTGCGGGGAGCCGATTGCCACGGGGCGCAGTAATCTTTGCCTGACTGCGCATTACTTCACTGCAGCATAGTGCTCCGCATTCAACAATTGTCCGCCCCTAAAATTTCCGAATATTTTGCTCACGGTCCCAAATGCGCTCCAAATGGCGCGAGACCATTTCCGCCTTAAGGCATGCAGCCTTATGCCCCAAGCTGAAGACAGCTTAGGGCTATCTTCCACCCGGCTTGAACGGCGCCATGCCGGCGCGCGCCAGCGCGTCGGCACGCTCGTTCATCTCGTCGCCGGCGTGGCCCTTGACCCATTTCCACTCGATCTTGTGGCGGCCCAGTGCCGTTTCGAGGCGCTGCCAGAGCTCAGCGTTCTTCACCGGCTTCCTGTCAGCCGTCTTCCAGCCGTTCTTCTTCCAGCCATGGATCCAGCCGGTGATGCCCTGGCGCAGATACTGGCTGTCGGTGTGGAGCGCGACCGTGACGGGCCGCTTCAGCGCCTCCAGCGCAGCGATCGCCGCCATCAGCTCCATGCGGTTGTTGGTGGTCTGGGCCTCGCCGCCGGAGAGTTCCTTCTCGACGCCATTGAAGGTCAGGATCGCGCCCCAGCCGCCGGGGCCGGGATTGCCCGAGCAAGCGCCGTCCGTCCAGACTTCGACCGTATCGGTCATGGCAGGCCCCGCCGGTTTTTGGTCGCGCGAATGGGGCAAGCCCCGAGCGCGCCGGGGCCAGGGCTCCCGGAACAAGCACCGTCCGTCCAGACTTCGACCGTATCGCCGCTCACCGCTTCAGCCCGTATTCGCGCGCGTCGAGCACGCGCTGGTGGAAGACGAGCTTGCGGTCGTATTCGAGCGGATCGAGCGGCTTCACCAATGCATCGGGCGGCACGTTCAGCCAGTCGACAAGGCGGGTCAGCAGGAAGCGCAGCGCCGAGCCCCGGCAGAGCTGCGGCAGCGCCTCGACCTCCGCCTGCTCGAGCGGGCGGACGCTTTCATAGCCCGCCAGCAAGGCCTGCCCCTTGGTGAGGTTGAAGGAGCTGTCGGCCTCGAAGCACCAGGAGTTTAGGCAGATGGCAAGGTCGTAGGCGAAGGCATCGGTGCAGGCGAAATAGAAATCGATCAGCCCCGAGAGCCTGTCGCCGAGGAAGAAGACGTTGTTGGGAAAGAGATCGGCATGGATGACACCGCGCGGCAGGCCATTCGGCCAGCTCGCCTCATGCACCGCGATCTCGGCAGCGACGCGGCGCGCGAGGCCCGGCGAAACCTTGTCGGCCTCGGTGCCGGCCTGCTCGGCGAGCGGGCGCCAGCCCGGCACGGAGAGCGCATTGACGCGCTCCATGGCGAAGTCGGAGCCGGCGGCGTGGAGCTGCGCGAGGCCCCGGCCGAGCTCATGGCAATGCGCGGCGGTCGGGCGGCGCACCGACAACCCGTCGAGGAAGGTGACGATTGCCGCCGGGCGGCCAGCGAGACGCCCCAGCATCTCGCCGCGGCTGTCCTCGACCGGCTGCGGACAGATCAATCCGCGCGCGGCGAGGTGCTGCATCAGCCCGAGGAAGAAGGGCAGATCGTCCGGGTTCACCCGCTTCTCGTAGAGGGTGAGGATATAGGCGCCTTGCGTGGTCCGGATCAGGTAGTTCGAGTTTTCGACGCCCTCGGCGATGCCCTTTGCGGACAGCAACTCGCCAATGYCGTAGCGCGCCACGAAGGCAGCCATCTCGTCATCGGGCACTTCGGTATAGACGGCCAAGATCGGTCGCTTTCTGGTTGGATTTATTCGGCCGCGGCCGGTGCCGCATCGCCGCGCAATTCGCGCGGCAGCGGGAAGAACACGTCCTCGCTGGCCGTCGAGACCGTCTCGACGCGGACGTCGTAGCGCTCGGCGAAGGCGTCGATGATCTCCTCGACCAGCACCTCGGGCGCGCTGGCGCCGGCGGTGATGCCGAGGCTGCGGATATTCCCGAAGGCGGACCAGTCGATCTCGTCGGTGCGCAGGACGAGGCGCGCCACCGGGCAGCCGGCGCGCTCGGCGACCTCGCGCAGGCGTTGCGAATTCGAGGAATTGGGCGAGCCGACGACGATCAGCCCCTCGACCAGCGGCGCCACGCGCTTCACCGCCTCCTGGCGATTGGTCGTGGCGTAGCAGATGTCTTCCTTGTGCGGCGCGATCAGCTCCGGGAAGCGGAGCTGCAAGGCCTCGACGATCTCGCGGGTGTCGTCGACGGAGAGCGTCGTCTGGGTGACATAGGCCAGCGGCTTGCCCGGCAGAGGCTCAAGCGCGGCGACATCGGCCAGCGTCTCGATCAGCGTGATCGCGCCCTCGGGGAGCTGGCCCATCGTGCCGATCACCTCCGGGTGGCCGGCATGGCCGACGAGCAGGATGTGGCGGCCGCGCTTGTGATGGACCTCGGCCTCGCGATGGACCTTGGTCACCAGCGGACAGGTCGCGTCGATGGCGAAGAGGTTGCGTGCCTTCGCCGCCGCCGGCACCGCCTTGGCGACGCCATGGGCGGAGAAGATCACCGGCCTCGTCTCGTCCGGCACCTCGTCGAGCTCGGCGACGAAGACCGCGCCCTTCCGCTTCAACGACTCGACCACGTATTTGTTGTGCACGATCTCGTGGCGGACATAGACCGGCGCGCCATGCAGCGTCAGCGCCTTCTCGACCGCGTCGATGGCGCGCACGACGCCGGCGCAGAAGCCGCGCGGGGCACAGAGCAGAATGTCGAGCGGCGGCTTGGTCACGCGCTGGAAGATCTCCGGTCGGGTCAGCGTCTTCTTTCGGCGGGAAGACGGCGATGTCAAGGAAACGCGATGCAGGTTTGACATACAGGTTGATATAAACTTATTTTCCCGCACGCCCAACAGAAGCTCCTGCGAGGCGCCCCGGCCTGCGCTGGCGATATCCGGCATCTGCCGGCGCAGCGCCCGGTGTCGCACTCGTCCACGCTTCGACCAAGGGCAGCCGCCGCCCGGCAGGAATGGGCGGCAACGACCGACAAACAGGAGAAAACGCCATGACGATCCATGTCTCCGCCTTCCGCTGGGTGCCGCCCTTCGCCCAGGGCCATGTCCGCGATCTCAGGGTGCGCTGGGCGCTGGAAGAAGCCGGCCTGCCCTATCAGGCGGCGCTGATCGGCCCGGCCGACCAGAATTCCGAGACCTATCGTGCCTGGCAGCCCTTCGGGCAGGTGCCGGCCTTCCGCGACGGCGAGGTCGAGCTGTTCGAATCCGGGGCGATCGTGCTCTATCTCTCGCGCCAGTCCCCGGCGCTGGCGCCGGCGGATGAGGCCGGCCGCGCCCGGGTCGCGACCTGGATCCTCGCGGCGCTCAACTCGCTCGAGCCGCATATCGGCCAGCTTGCCCTCACCGATATCTTCCACAAGGGCGAGGCTTGGACGGTCGAGCGCCGGCCGCAGATCGTCGCGATGGTCGAGAAGCGCCTGCAGCAACTCGAGGCATGGCTCGGCGGCAAGGACTATCTCGAAGGCCGCTTCACCGCCGGCGACCTCATGATGGCGAGCGTCCTGCGCGACGTGCCGGACGACCTCCTGTCGCGTTTCCCGCGGCTTGAGGCCTACCGCGCCCGCTGCATCGCGCGGCCGGCCTTCGTGCGGGCGCTGGAGGCGCAGATGGCGCCCTTCCGCGAGAACGCTCCGGCCGCTTGAGGCCGCTACGCACGGAATGCATGGCGCGAGACAATTCCCCCTCGCGCTCTGCAAGGCGAGCGCCTAGATAGGGACAGTCGGCCCCCGGAGCCGGCTGTGCCCCCTACAGCGTGAGCCGCCCATGGCCGATGCCGTTTCCCATGCGAGCTACCTGCCGCCGATCCTGACCTTCTGCACTGGTGCGGTGATTGCCGTTCCGCTGTTCCGCAAGCTCGGATTGTCGGCGGTGCTCGGCTATCTGGCGGCCGGCGTCGTGATCGGCCCCTCGCTGCTCGGTGTCATCAAGGATCCCGACGCCATCCGCGGCACGGCCGAGATCGGCGTGGTGCTGCTGCTGTTCCTGGTCGGCCTCGAGCTGCAACCCTCCCGCCTCTACTCGATGCGGCGGGACATTCTCGGTTCGGGACTGGCGCAGATGGCCGTGAGCGCGACCGTCATCGGCCTGGTCGGCTGGCGGTTCGGGCTTTCGGTCGGGGGCGCGATCGCGGTCGGCGTTGCGCTGGCGCTCTCGGCGACCTCCATCGCCCTGCAATTGCTGGAGGAACGCGGCGACAGCAACGAGACCTATGGCCGGCGCACCTTCTCGATCCTGCTCTTCCAGGACATCGCGATCGCGCCGGTGCTGGCGTTGCTGCCCTTGCTCGCCACCACCGGCGCGGAATCCGGCAGTGCGATGCGGGCGCTGGCGAGCTTCGGCATCGCGATCGCGGCCGTCGTCGCGATCGTCTTCGCCGGCCGCTACCTGCTCAACCCGTTCTTCCGCATCCTCGCCAATAGCGGCGCCAAGGAGGTGATGACCGCGGCTGCCCTGCTCATCGTGCTAGGGGCGGCGCTGCTGATGGAGCATGTCGGGCTCTCCATGGCGATGGGCGCCTTCCTCGCCGGGCTGATGCTGGCCGACTCGCATTTCCGCCACGAGCTCGAAGCCGATATCGAACCGTTCCGCGGCGTGCTGCTCGGCCTGTTCTTCATGGCGGTCGGCATGTCGCTCGATCTCAAGCTGGTCGTCGAAAACGCATTGCTGCTCGCCATCGCGGTGCCGCTGCTCGTGCTGTTCAAGATTGCCGTCGTCGCCTCGATCCTGCGGGCATCCTGCTCGTCGACGCTGGAAGCCATCCGGGCCGGCGCCCTGCTCTCGCCGGCCGGCGAATTCGCCTTCGTGCTCCTGCCGCTCGGCGTGGCGCATGGGCTGCTCAACCCGCAACAGGCGGCCATCGTCACCGCGCTCGCCGCGATCAGCATGCTGCTCGGCCCGATCGTCGCGAAGCTGATCGACAACGTCCTGCTCGCGCGCATCACGCCCGAGACGATGGACGAGGATTTCGACGGCGTCGGCGACAGCCAGGTGATGGTGATCGGCTTCGGCCGGTTCGGGCAGGTGGTGACACAGGCGCTGCTGCTCCAGCACGTCAACATCACCGTCATCGATTCCGATGTGGAGCAGATCCGCGCCGCCGCGCGCTTCGGCTTCAAGGTGTATTACGGCGACGGGATGCGGCTCGACGTGCTGCGCGCCGCCGGCGCGGGCAAGGCCCGCGTCATCTGCATCTGCGTCGACGACAAGAACGCCGCCCTGCGCATCCTCGAAATGGTGAAGTCGGAGTTCCCCAATGTGCGGGTGCATGCCCGGGCCTTCGACCGCATCCACGCCATCGACCTGATGAAGGCGGATGTCGACTACCAGATGCGCGAGACCTTCGAATCGGCGCTGGGCTTCGGCCGCGTCACGCTGGAGGCGGTCGGGCTGACCCGCGACGAGGCCGATCTCGTGATCGACCATGTCCGCGACCGCGACGCGCAACGCATGGAAATCCAGTTCAACGAGGGCATTGCGGCCGCCCTCAACCGGGTCCCACGCGTGACGCCGGAGCCGCTGGTCAAGCCCAAGGGCAAGTCCAAGGCGCTCACGGCCGAGACGCAGGAGGTCATCGAGGATGGCGGGGCCGAGGTCGCTGTCGGCGGCGTCGGCGAACCGGAGCGCTGAGCGCCAGCCGGCGCCACCGTCATGCTCGGGCTCGCCCCGAGCATCTCAGGAAAGAAGGGCGCTTGCTCCTGTGAGAGGCGCCCATTTCTGCCAGAGATTCCCGGGTCTACGCTTCGCTGCGCCCGAGAATGACGCGCCTCGTTCCCAAGGCGACTTGCCGGGGCCCCGCGCGCTGCTATCGTCGCGACAGAGCCAGCAACGGCCCGGGAGGCGTCCATGATGAACCTGTTCGAGATCATGCAATCGGCCCAGAATGGCCAGGCGATGCAGAATCTCGCCCGGCAATACGGGCTGAGCCAGCAGCAGACCCAAGCGGCGCTCGATGCGCTGCTGCCGGCCTTCTCCATGGGGCTGCAGCGCCAGACGCAGAATCCCTACGCCTTCGGCTCGCTGGCGCAGATGATGACCGCCTCGCCCTATGCGCGCTTCTTCGAGACCTCGGGCGGCAGCATCCCGCAAGGCGCGCAGATGGCCGGCAACGATGTGCTGGGCCAGCTCTTCGGTTCGACTGAGGTGAGCCAGGCGATCGCGGCGCAGGCTGCGGCGACGAGCGGCGTCAGCCAGGCCATCCTCAAGCAGATGCTGCCGGTGATCGCCTCGATCCTGATGGGCGGCCTGTTCAAATCCACCAACAGCGAGGGGCTCGGCGGTATTCTCGGCCAGTTTGCCGAGATGATGCGCGGCCAGATGCCGGGCATGCAGCCGGCGCCGCAACCACAGGCTCAGCCGCAGATGCCGGCCAATCCGATGGATGCGATCCTGCGCGGCATGTTCGGCCAGGGCGCGGGGGCAGGCCAGCCCCAGCCGCAGCCGCAAGGAAACCCCGGCGCCGCGGCCAACGACCCGTTCGGCGGCATGCTGGGGCAGATCCTCGGCGGCATGTTCGGCGGCGCGGCCGCGCCCGAATCCGCCCCGCAGCAGCCATCTCAGCCCCGCAGCGCGCCGCAGCGCCCCGCGCCTGCCCCGGAGCCCGCGCCGGACGAGCCCGCGCCCTCCGCCTCCGCACCCGGGCCCGGTTCGATCGGCCTCGACGCGCTGAACCAGATGTTCGAGCATGGCCGGCAGATTCAGGACGACCACCAGAGCGCGCTGAAATCGATCCTCGACGCCATGCTCGGCGGCGGTCAGCGGCGCTGAAACGACAGACCGGACGCAGCAGCGTCCGGTCCTGCATTTCCCATCGGCGGTCTCAGACGAGCTTTCGCGGCTTGCGGGCGCTCAAGCCGGCCGGCGCTGCTGCCAGTTCTGGTCCGCCTGCACCATGACCGCGGCCATGCCGCGCAGCTCGGCCGCATCGTCGCGGGTGCGGAAGCTGGCGACGAGATCGTTGAGGCGCTGGATCTGGTTGGCCAGGGCCGTCGCCGAGGCGGCGCTCTGCTCGGCGAGCGCGGCGTTCTGCTGGGTCATCTCGTCCATATGGGCGACGGCCTGGCTCATCTCGTCGATGCCGTTCGATTGCTCGGCCGCGGCCGAGGAGATGTCCGAGACCGTGGCGGACACCTTCTGCGAGGCTTCGACGATCCGCTCCAGGGCGGTGCCGGCCGAGCGCACGAGACCGACGCCCTGCGCGACCTCCGCCCCGGATTCGGTGATGAGCGTGGTGATGCCCTTGGCGGCCTCGCTGGAGCGCTGCGCGAGCGTGCGCACTTCGGAGGCGACCACGGCGAAACCCCGGCCGGCATCGCCGGCACGCGCCGCCTCGACCGCCGCGTTGAGCGCCAGCAGATTGGTCTGGAAGGCGATCTCGTCGATGACGGTGGTGATGTCGGAGATCTTGCGTGAGGCGGTCTCGATTCGCGCCATGGCGTCCACGGCATCCTTGACGATGGCACCGCCCTTGCGCGCGACCTCCATCGCCTCGTCGGCGAGCGCGACCGCCTGCATCGAGGCCTGGGCCGAGGCCTTGACGGACGCGGCGAGCTCCTCGGTCGTGGCGGCGGTCTCCTCCAGCGAGGAGGCCTGTTCCTCGGTGCGCTTGGAGAGGTCGTCGGCGCCGGTGTTGATCTCCTGGGCGGCGTTGCCGACATCGCCCGAGGTCGACTGGATGGTGCGGATCGTCTCCGCGAGATGGGCGACCGCCATGTTGAAATCGTCGCGCAGCTTCTCGTATTCGGCAGCGAGATCGGCCTCGATCCGGCAAGTGAGATCGCCGCGCGAAAGCCGGTCGAGCCCTTCGGCCAGCGCCTCCATCACCTTGGCCTGCTCGGCGGCGAGAAGCTCGTGCTCGCGGGCGCGGGCGGCGCGCTCCTGCTCGGCGAGGCGGCGCTGCGCCTCCGTCGCGTCGCGGCTCTCGGCCGTCTCCGCCTCGAGACGCCGGACCGCCAGCCCGTTCTCCTTGAAGACCTGCACGGCCCGCGCCATGGCGCCGACCTCGTCGTGCCGGTTCTGGCCGTCGATCTCGACCGCATAGTCGCCGGCGGCGAGATCGTCCATGCGCGCCTTGAGGGTGTCGAGCGGCCTGGTGATGGACTGCCGCGCGAGCAGAATCGCCCCGATCAGGCCGAGCAGGACCCCGGCGACGGAGAGCGCCAGCAGGATCAGGTTGAGCTGCTTCGCCTCCGCGTCAAGCGCCTGCCCGTCGGCTTGGGTCTGGCTCTTGATGTCGCCGTTGAGCTTGACCGCATCAGCGACGATGGCGCCGAAGGCGCGGTCCAGCTCCGACATCACCGACAGCGCCGCCAGATCCTCGTCGCGCGCGGCCTGGGCCAGCACGTCGTCGATCTTCGGCTTGAGCTCGGAAAGCGCCCGCGCGAGCTTGTCGAACTCGGCATGGCGCTCGGGAAAGCTGATCTTGGCGTTGACGAGCTGCTGGAGCGCGAGATCGTAGTCCTTGCGGACATCCGCGATGCTCGTGGTATTCTGCTTCATATATTCGGGATAGGCGATCGCCTTATACAGGTCGCGCAGCACGTAGCTCGTCACGAGCGTCGACTGCGCCGAATCGAGGATCGCGGCGGAGCGCTGATCGATCAGATCGGAATAGCTCTTGTTGATACGCTGATATTCGTGCCCGGCATAGATCGCAGTACCGATGCTGATCAGTCCGATCGCAATCAATGGAATGGCGATCTTGGTGCGAATCCTCAGATCCTTGAGGCGCAGAGAGAACTTCATGCCCGTGCCCACCCTGTCAGGCGGCCAGCCGGCCGCATCCGGCGACACATTTCAGCCAAATGCATAAAATTGCGTTAGGACTCGCCGCCGCTGCTCCGGCGCATAAAAAAAGGGCGGAAGCACGAAGCTTCCGCCCACAGAGACGCTGACGCCAAGGGGTCAGGCGCAGCGTGCAACCATGAAATCTGCGTTTTTCGCCAGCACCGGCTCCGGCACTGTCGGCTGGGTGCCGGCATGACGGACGGCCTGCTCGCGCCGCGCCTTGGCGATATCGGCATTGGAGCGTGACCGCGCGGCCAGCACCGCGGAGGGATCGTTGAGCCAGGACGTCGCCAGCGCGCCGGCGATATCGGAGCGGACGAGGCCGATATCCTTGAGGCCGCGCTCATCGAGCTCGGCGAGGCGCATCACCTCGCGTCGATGGATCAGGGCGCGCAGGAGGAATACGGGCTTTTGGATTCCAGCGGCGGCGATGCGCACGACACCGGCCGGAACCGATGACAGCGTCTTCGTGGCAATGGTCATGAGCAGCATGACGGCCTCCAATGGAATGCGAGAACGGATCGACGTTCCCCTTCAGCCCGGACGCGCCAACTGGCTGAAATCCCGGAGAACGATTGAACGATAGCGAGACGCTGGCCATCAGCCAAACGAATGGTTATGATGCTTGACAGCACGGATATTGATGAACGCACGACGGGGGATCGCCATGGCCCATGTGCTCGACGCCGACCAGTTGAAGACCTTCGTCGCCATTGCCGACACCGGCTCCTTCACCCGCGCGGCGGAGATCGTGTTCAAGACGCAATCGGCCGTCTCGATGCAGATGAAGCGGCTGGAGGARCGGGTCGGGCGSCCGCTCTTCGGSCGCGACGGACGCCACGCCAAGCTGACSGARGATGGYGAGCGCCTGCTSGAYTACGCSCGCCGSATCGTCAGGCTGAACCTGGAATGCGTCGCGACCTTCACCGATGCCGATCTGAAGGGGCGCATCCGGCTCGGCGTGCCCGACGATTATGCCGACCGCTACCTGCCCGAGATCCTCGCCCGCTTCGCGCGCTCGAACCCGCGCGCCGAGGTCACCGTCGTCTGCGAGCCGACGCCGATGCTGGCCGAGCGGATCGCCACCGGCGACATCGACCTCGCCATCATCACCCATGTCGAGAGCCGCGGCCAGGGCGAGATCATCCGCATCGAGCCGCTGCTCTGGGTCACCTCCGCCCGCCATACCGTGCATGAGGAAGACCCGCTGCCGCTGGCGCTGGGGCGGCCGACCTGCAACTGGCGGCAGGCGGCGGTCGATGCGCTGGAGGCCAAGGGCCGCCGGTTCCGCGTGCTCTATGCGAGCTGGAACTCGACGGCGGTCGGCGCCGCGGTGGTCGCAGGGCTCGCCGTCTCGGTGCTGCCGGAAAGCGCGGTGAGGCCGGGCATGCGGATTCTGGGACCGTCGGAGGGCTTCGCGACCTTGCCGTCCTGCAAGATCGGCCTGCTGCGCACGCGCTTCGACCCGTCCGTGCTCTCGAATGCGCTGGCCGAGCACATCATCCAGAGCCTCGACAATCTGGCGAGCTTCAAGACCGCGGCGGAGTGAGAGGAGCTTGCGCGACGCGAAGGGCGCGCAGGATCACGGAGAGGGAAAGGCGGCGGCGACCGACTGGAAGAAGCCGAGCACGGTCTGGCCGACTTGCGTCGCCCCGGCGACGATGGAGATTGAGATCAGGACGCCGATAAGGCCGTACTCGATCGCCGTCGCGCCGCGTTCGTCGCGCAGAAAAGCGTCAAGGTTGGGGCCGATCCGATTCATGACGATAGGTTATGGCGGCGAGCTGCGGCCAAATCGTTAATCCGGCCGCTGCAATGCGCCGAATATCGCTTTTTTCCGGCGCGTAAGGGCTTTACAGCGCCAGTTCCGTGAAGACCGGCTCGACCTTGCCACCCCATGAGCCGCGATAGCGCGCTTCCAGGCGCTGCGCGAGCGTCTGCCCGCTGGCCAGGATCTCCTGCAAGGGAGCGAGGTAGACGCTCTCGTCATCGCCAGCCGCGTCGCGGCGGGCCCGGCGGGCGAGGCCGGCACGCGACAATTCCAGCACGTCGCTCGCGATCTCGCCAAGCTTGCGCCCGGCGATGGAGGCATCCAGACCCAGCTTGGGCGCCGCATCGCGCAATCCCTGCCGCTGCTCGGCGCTCCAGCCCTTGACCAGATCCCAGGCGGCGTCGAGCGCGCCGCGGTCATAGAGCAACCCGACCCAGAAGGCGGGCAGCGCCGCCAGCATGTCGGCGGGGCCGGCATCGGCGCCGCGCATCTCGAGGAAGCGCTTCAGCCGGACCTCCGGGAACAGGGTCCCGAGATGGTTGACCCAGTCCGACATCGTGGCGCATTCGCCCGGCAGCTGTTTCAGCTTGCCCGCCATGAGGTCCCGGAAAGAGGCGCCGGCGACGTCGTGATAGGTCTCGCCGCGCTTGACGAAATACATGGGAACGTCGAGCGCCCAATCGACATAGGCCTCGTAGGACATGCCCTCGTCGAAGGCGAAGGCGAGCATGCCGGAGCGGTTATTGTCGGTATCGCGCCAGATCTCCGAGCGCATCGACTGGAAGCCGTTCAGCTTGCGCTCCAGGAAGGGCGAGGAGGCGAACAGGGCCGTCGCGAATGGCTGCAGCGCAAGCGAGACGCGCAGCTTGCGCACCATGTCGGCTTCGCTGGCGAAATCGAGATTGACCTGCACCGTGCAGGTCCGGAACATCATGTCGAGACCCATCGTGCCGACCTTCGGCATATAGTTCGCCATGATCTTGTAGCGGCTCTTCGGCATCATCGGCGTCTGCGCCCGCGTCCAGAGCGGGGAGGCACCGAGCGCAGCGAAGCCGATGCCGTGCGGTTCGGCGACCGCCTTGACGTCGGCGAGATGGGCAGCGAGCTCGGCCTGCGTCTGATGGATGGTCTCGAGCGGAGCGCCCGAGAGCTCGAACTGGCCGCCGGGCTCCAGCGAGATCGCCCCACCCCCGTCGGGACCGCCGAGACCGATGATGTTGCCGGCGTCGACGATTGGCTCCCAGCCGAGACGCTGCTGCATGCCCTCGAGCAAAGCGCGGATGCCGCCCGCCCCGGCACGGCCCTCATA
>NZ_JBFRDQ010000053.1:0-30672 GCF_052113865.1 Allobosea sp. TAB14
GGGGACGGCTCAGCCCGTCACCCGAACCGCAGCACCTTCTTGACCAGATGGGTGAAGGAGCCGCGGCTCTTCTTGCGTTCGACGTCGGCCTGGCTTCTGAGCCAGGTCATCTGGACGACGCGCCGCTCGCCGACGAAGGATGTGTGACCGTGCCAGGAGTTGTCGGCGCGACGGAACGCGAAGAGCGAGCCGGTGATCGGGCTGATCTCTTCCTTCATGTTCTCGAAATCGGTGCCGTTGTAGAGCACCCGCAGACGTCCGGCCGGCGAGTCCTGCCAGGCGTCGTTGAGATAGACGAGCAAGGTCGCGATCTTCGACTCGCTGTCGGTGTGGATGCGTCCATCCTTAGCGGCGGAGAGCTTGCGGATCGTGATCATCTTCGGCTTGTCGACGAGGTCGATGTCGAGCTTTTCGGAGACGATTTCGGCCATCTCGCGGCTCTTCATCTCCTCCAGGAGTTTCGCGAAGGTGCCGTGCCGGTTGACGTCCTCTTCGGGGTGGTAGCCGGACTCGCGGATGTCGGGGAAGTCGTTGCGCAGGCCGTCCACCGCACCGGGCAGGATGACATCGCTGGCGATGAGATAGTTGTAGGGCTCGCGTTCAGTTCGCGCTGCGCGGACGGAATCGAGGTTGATACAGGAATACGACGTCGCCATTTCACTGTCCTCCCGTCAGATGTTTCATCTGATTGTGGATTTTTATCACCGGAATTCGGACGCGCGCAATCGCAGGCGATGCTCCGCCGCGCCGGGGTTTCGCCATCTTCGATCGCATGGGGCGCCGCACCCGGTGCCGGCCCCTTTTTCTTCAAAGCCCAGTCAGGAGCTACCGGATGAACATCCACGAATACCAGGGCAAGGCCATTCTGAAAGAGTATGGCGCGCCCGTCTCCGCCGGCTTCCCGGCGTTGACGGTGGCTGAAGCGGTCGAGGCCGCCAGGAAGCTGCCGGGTCCGCTCTATGTCGTGAAGTCGCAGATCCACGCCGGTGGCCGCGGCAAGGGCAAGTTCAAGGAGCTCGGCCCCGACGCGAAGGGCGGCGTGCGCCTGGCCAAGTCGGTCGAGGAAGTCGAGGCCCACGCCAAGGAAATGCTCGGCAACACGCTGGTCACCGTGCAGACCGGCGAAACCGGCAAGCAGGTCAACCGCCTCTATATCGAGGACGGCTCGGACATCGAGAAGGAGTTCTACCTCTCGGCGCTGGTCGACCGCGAGACCTCGCGCATCGCTTTCGTCGTCTCGACCGAAGGCGGCATGGACATCGAGGCCGTCGCCCATGACACGCCCGAGAAGATCGAGACCTTCTCGGTCGATCCCGCGACCGGCATCATGCCGCATCACGGCCGCGCCATGGCGCGCATCCTCGGGCTCTCCGGCGACCTCGCCAAGCAGGCCGGCACCGTGCTCGGCCAGATCTACAACGCGTTCGTGGCCAAGGACATGGACATGTTGGAGATCAACCCGCTGATCGTGACGACCCAGGGCCAGATCAAGTGCCTGGACGCCAAGATCTCGTTCGACTCGAACGCGCTCTATCGCCATCCCGAGATCGTCGCGCTGCGCGATACGACGGAAGAGGACGAAAAGGAGATCGAGGCCTCCAAATACGATCTCGCCTACATCGCSCTCGACGGCRMRATCGGCTGCATGGTCAACGGCGCCGGCCTSGCCATGGCGACGCTCGACATCATCCAGCTCTACGGTGAAAGCCCGGCGAACTTCCTCGATGTCGGCGGCGGCGCCAGCGAAGAGAAGGTGACGGCGGCGTTCAAGATCATCACCGCCGACCCGAAGGTGAAGGGCATCCTCGTCAACATCTTCGGCGGCATCATGAAGTGCGACGTCATCGCGCGCGGCGTCATCGCGGCGGTGAAGGCGGTCGGCCTTCAGGTTCCGCTGGTGGTGCGCCTCGAAGGCACCAATGTCGAGGAAGGCAAGCAGATCATCCGCGAGTCCGGCCTCAACGTCATCCCCGCCGATGACCTCGACGACGCCGCGCAGAAGATCGTCGCCGCGGTCAAGAAGGCCTGAGGAGCAGATATGTCCATCCTGATCGACAAGAACACCAAGGTCATCACCCAGGGCTTCACCGGCAAGAACGGGACCTTCCATTCCGAGCAGGCGATCGCCTATGGCACGCAGATGGTCGGCGGCACCTCGCCGGGCAAGGGCGGCGCGATCCATCTGGGTCTGCCCGTCTTCGACACCGTCGCCGAGGCGAAGGAGAAGACCGGCGCCACCGCTTCGGTCGTCTATGTTCCGCCGCCGGGCGCGGCCGATGCGATCTGCGAGGCGATCGACGCCGAGATCCCGCTGATCATCTGCATCACCGAGGGCATTCCGGTGCTCGACATGGTGCGCGTCAAGCGCTCGCTCTCGGGCTCGAAGTCGCGCCTGATCGGCCCGAACTGCCCCGGTGTCGTCACCGCCGGCCAGTCGAAGATCGGCATCATGCCGGCCAACATCTTCAAGCCGGGCTCGGTCGGCATCGTCTCGCGCTCGGGCACGCTGACCTATGAGGCGGTGTTCCAGACCACGCGCGAAGGCCTCGGCCAGACCACGGCCGTCGGCATCGGCGGCGACCCGGTCAAGGGCACCGAGTTCATCGACATGCTCGAGATGTTCCTTGCGGACGACAAGACCGAGTCGATCGTCATGATCGGCGAGATCGGCGGCTCGGCCGAAGAGGACGCGGCGCAGTTCATCAAGGACGAAGCCAAGCGCGGCCGCAAGAAGCCGATGGTCGGCTTCATCGCCGGCCGCACGGCGCCTCCGGGCCGCCGCATGGGCCATGCCGGTGCGATCATCTCGGGCGGCAAGGGCGGCGCCGAGGACAAGATCGCCGCGATGGAAGCGGCCGGCATCCGGGTCTCGCCCTCGCCGGCGCGCCTTGGAAAGACCTTGGTCGAAGTGTTGAAGGGCTGAGGCGCTGGCGCCTCTCCGGAGCACGTCATGGTCGGGCTTGACCCGACCATGACGTCCCCGAGGAAGCGACGGCAAAACGGCATGAGATGGTCGGCTCAAGGCCGACCATGACGGAAGACCAAATGCTCAGGGCGCAGGCCCGAGCATGACGGCAAGTTGAAGGATGTCCGGGCAAGGGTTCGGACATGTCGCAAGCGGTGAAGGAAGGCAGGAGCATCATGGCTCGCCAGGACATCAACGAGGCTCTCGCACAGACCGGGTTCCTCTACGGCGGCAACGCGGCTTACATCGAGGATCTCTACGCCCGCTACGAGGCCGATCCCAAGTCGGTCGACGAGCAGTGGCAGAGCTTCTTCGGCGCGCTGCAGGACGACAAGCAGTCGGTGCTGGACAACGCCAAGGGCGCCTCCTGGAAGAAGCCGAACTGGCCGGTCGTCGCCAATGGCGAGCTGATCTCGGCGCTCGACGGCAACTGGGCCGTGGTCGAGAAGGTCATCTCCGACAAGCTCGGCGCCAAGGCCAAGGCCGCCGGCACGACGCTCTCCCCCGCCGACGTCCAGCAGGCGACGCGCGATTCCGTGCGCGCGATCATGCTGATCCGCGCCTACCGCATGCGCGGCCATCTCCATGCCAAGCTCGACCCGCTCGGCATCGAGAGCCGCAACGACCCCGAGGAATTGTCGCCGGCCGCCTTCGGCTTCGGCGAGGCCGATCTCGACCGCAAGATCTTCATCGACAACGTGCTCGGCATGGAGTTCGCCACSMTYCGCGAGATGGTCKCGATCCTGCAGCGSACCTATTGCRRCACGRTCGGCATCGAGTTCATGCACATCTCCGAYCCSGAGCAGAAGGCCTGGCTGCAGGAGCGCATCGAGGGGCCGGACAAGGAGATCGCCTTCACCMRSGAAGGCAAGAAGGCGATCCTCAACAAGCTGGTCGAGRCCGAGGGCTTCGAGAAGTTCCTCGACCTGAAGTTCACCGGCACCAAGCGCTTCGGCCTGGACGGCGGCGAGGCGCTGGTTCCGGCGCTGGAGCAGATCATCAAGCGCGGCGGCGCGCTCGGCGTGCGCGACATCGTCTTCGGCATGGCCCATCGCGGCCGCCTCAACGTGCTGACGCAGGTGCTGGGCAAGCCGCATCGCGCGCTGTTCCACGAGTTCAAGGGCGGCTCCTTCGCGCCCGACGACGTCGAGGGCTCGGGCGACGTGAAGTACCATCTCGGTGCCTCCAGCGACCGCGAGTTCGACGGCAACAACGTCCATATCTCGCTGACCGCCAACCCGTCGCATCTCGAGATCGTCGATCCCGTCGTGCTCGGCAAGGTGCGCGCCAAGCAGGATCAGTTCGGCGACGTCGTCGAGCGTTCCAAGGTGCTGCCGCTGCTGATCCATGGCGACGCGGCCTTCGCCGGCCAGGGCGTGGTGGCGGAGTGCCTCGGCCTCTCCGGGCTGAAGGGCCACCGCACCGGCGGCTCGCTGCACTTCRTCATCAACAACCAGATCGGCTTCACCACCTATCCGCGCTATTCGCGCTCCTCGCCCTATCCGTCCGACGTGGCGAAGATGGTCGAGGCGCCGGTCTTCCATGTGAATGGTGACGATCCGGAGGCGGTGGTCTTCGCCGCCAAGATCGCGATCGAGTTCCGGCAGAARTTCCACAAGCCGGTCGTSRTCGACATGTTCTGCTATCGCCGCTTCGGCCATAACGAAGGCGACGAGCCGGGCTTCACCCAGCCGCTGATGTACCGCAAGATCCGCGGCCACAAGACGACGCTGGAGCTTTACGGCGCCAAGCTCGAGGCCGAGGGCGTGGTTCAAGCCGGCGAGCTCGACGAGATGCGCGCCGCCTGGAAGGCGAAGCTGGAGGTCGAGTTCGACGCCGGCCAGGCCTTCAAGCCGAACAAGGCCGACTGGCTCGACGGCCGCTGGGCCGGCATGAAGGCGATCCGYGCCGACGAGGACGAYCCGCGCCGCGGCGCSACCGGCGTKCCGGCSGMGRYGCTGAAGGAGATCACCGAGAAGATCACGGCCGTTCCGGCCGGCTTCAACGTCCACAAGACGATCCAGCGCTTCCTCGACAACCGCAAGAAGGCGGTCGAGAGCGGCGAGGGCATCGACTGGGCGACGGCCGAAGCGCTGGCCTTCGGTTCGCTGCTGCTCGACGGCAATCCGGTGCGCCTCTCCGGCCAGGATTGCGAGCGCGGCACCTTCTCGCAGCRCCATTCGGTGCTGATCGACCAGGAGACGGAAGCCCGCCACACCTCGCTGAACCATATCCGCGAGGACCAGGCCCGCTACGAGGTCATCAACTCGATGCTCTCGGAAGAGGCCGTGCTCGGCTTCGAATACGGCTACACGCTGTCGGAGCCGAACGCGCTGACGATGTGGGAGGCGCAGTTCGGCGACTTCGCCAATGGCGCGCAGGTGGTGTTCGACCAGTTCATCTCGTCCGGCGAGCGCAAATGGCTGCGCATGTCCGGCCTCGTCTGCCTGCTGCCGCATGGCTATGAGGGCCAGGGTCCGGAGCACTCCTCCGCCCGCCTCGAGCGCTTCCTGCAGATGTGCGCCGAGGACAACATGCAGGTGGCGAACTGCTCGACGCCGGCGAGCTATTTCCACATCCTGCGCCGCCAGCTGAAGCGCGACTTCCGCAAGCCGCTGATCCTGATGACGCCGAAGTCGCTGCTGCGCCACAAGCGCGCCGTCTCCGACCTCGCCGACCTCGCCGAGGGCTCGACCTTCCACCGCGTGCTGGCGGATGATGCCGAGCGGGGCAAGTCGACCACCAAGCTGGTCAAGGACTCGAAGATCCGCCGCGTCGTGCTCTGCTCGGGCAAGGTCTATTACGACCTGCTGGAGGAGCGCGAGAAGCGCGGCATCGACGATGTCTACCTGATGCGCGTCGAGCAGCTCTACCCGTTCCCGCTGAAGACGCTGGCGCAGGAGCTGGCGCGCTTCAAGGGCGCCGATGTGGTCTGGTGCCAGGAGGAGCCGAAGAACATGGGCTCCTGGACCTTCGTCGAGCCCTATCTGGAATGGGTGCTGGGCCATGCCGGCTCGAAGTCGAAGCGGCCGCGCTATGTCGGCCGCCCGGCCTCGGCCGCGACGGCGACCGGCCTGATGTCCAAGCATCTCGCCCAGCTCAACGCCTTCCTCGACGAGGCCTTCGCGGCCTGACGACCCTCCCGGCGATGCTTTACGCACTGCCGGATTTCCCTGCCGCATCGGCGTTTCCRCCGGTGCCGACCCGACCGCCAGAGAACGAGACAACAGAGGCCTGACATGGCGACCGAAATCCGCGTACCCACCCTCGGCGAATCCGTTTCCGAGGCGACCATCGGCAAGTGGTTCAAGAAGCCGGGCGAGGCTGTGAAGGCCGACGAGCCTCTCGTCGAACTTGAAACCGACAAGGTGACGCTGGAGGTCAACGCCCCGGCCGCCGGCGTGCTCGGCGAGATCGTCGCCAAGGAAGGCGATACGGTCGGCGTCAGCGCGCTGCTCGGCATGATCGCCGAAGGCGGTGCGGCTGCTGCCGCGCCCGCTCCGAAGAAGGAAGAGAAGCCCGCCGCCGCGCCGGCTCCGGCCGCTGAGGCTCCGAAGGCTGCCGCCACCAAGGCCGCTGATTCCGGCCCGGCCGTGGCGCGGCTGGCCGCCGAGAGCGGCATCGACGCCTCGTCGGTCCAGGCCTCGGGCAAGGATGGCCGCGTCACCAAGGGCGACATGCTTGCGGCGATCGCGACCGGCGCCAGCGCCGCCCCGGCGGCGGCTGCCGCTCCGGTGCAGGTCCGCGCCCCGTCGGCGCCGGACGATGCCTCGCGCGAAGAGCGCGTCAAGATGACGAAGCTGCGCCAGACCATCGCGCGCCGCCTCAAGGAGGCCCAGTCCACCGCCGCGATGCTGACGACCTTCAACGAGGTCGACATGACCAACGTCATGGCGCTGCGCAACCAGTACAAGGATGCCTTCGAGAAGAAGCACGGCGTCAAGCTCGGCTTCATGGGCTTCTTCGTGAAGGCCTGCGTGCAGGCGCTGAAGGAGATCCCGGCCGTCAATGCCGAGATCGACGGCACCGACATCGTCTACAAGAACTACTACCATATCGGCGTCGCCGTCGGCACCGAGAAGGGCCTGGTGGTTCCGGTGGTGCGCGATGCCGACCAGCTCTCCATCGCCGGCGTCGAGAAGAAGATCGGCGAGTTCGGCCGCAAGGCCCGCGACGGCAAGCTCTCGATCGAGGAGATGCAGGGCGGCACCTTCACCATCTCGAATGGCGGCGTCTACGGCTCGCTGATGTCGACCCCGATCCTGAACGCGCCGCAATCGGCGATCCTGGGCATGCACAAGATCCAGGAGCGCCCGATGGTGGTGAACGGCAAGATCGAGGCCCGGCCGATGATGTATCTCGCGGTCAGCTACGACCACCGCATCATCGACGGCAAGGAGGCCGTGACCTTCCTCGTGCGCATCAAGGAAGGCCTGGAGGATCCGGCGCGGCTCGTGCTCGACCTCTGATCGCGTTTCGCGAGGTTCACTTCGACGTCATGCCCGGGCTCGTCCCGGGCATCCACGACTTTTCTGCCGGCCTCCCGAGACGTGGATGGTCGGGACAAGCCCGACCATGACGGGCACTGCGAGGCTATAGAGATGTCCTACGATCTCGTCGTCATCGGAACCGGCCCCGGAGGCTATGTCTGCGCCATCCGCGCCGCCCAGCTCGGCCTCAAGGTCGCGGTGGTCGAGAAGCGCGCCACCCATGGCGGCACCTGCCTGAATGTCGGCTGCATTCCCTCCAAGGCGCTGCTGCACGCTTCCGAGATGTTCGAGGAGGCCGGCCACACCTTCGAGAAGCTCGGCATCGTCGTCGGAAAGCCGAAGCTCGACCTCAAGGCGATGATGGCGCACAAGCAGGAGACCATCGACGCCAACGTCAACGGCGTCGGCTTCCTGCTCAAGAAGAACAAGATCGACGCCTTCCGCGGCACGGCTTCGATTCCCGCCGCCGGCAAGGTCGTCGTCACCGCCGAGGATGGCAAGGCGCAGGAGATCGAGACCAAGAACATCGTCATCGCGACGGGGTCGGAATCGGCGCCGCTGCCGGGCGTGACCATCGACGAGAAGACCGTCGTCACCTCGACCGGCGCGCTCGAAATCGGCTCCGTGCCGAAGGAGCTCGTCGTGGTCGGCGCTGGTGGCGGGCCGATGCTGGCGCACAAGGCCGAGGATGAGGGCGTCGCGGTCGCCGAGATCATCGCCGGCAAGGCCGGCCATGTGAACTACGACGCCATCCCCGGCATCGTCTACACCGCGCCGGAAGTCGCCGCGATCGGCAAGACCGAGGAAGAGCTCAAGGCTGCCGGCGTCGCCTACAAGATCGGAAAGTTCCCGTTCACGGCCAATGGCCGCGCCCGCGCCATCCGCCACACCGAGGGCTTCGTGAAGGTCCTSGCCGAYGCSGCGACCGAYCGYGTGCTCGGCTGCCAYATCATCGGCCCGCATGCCGGSGACCTGATCGCSGAAGTSACSGTGCTGATGGAGTTCGGCGGCTCGTCGGAAGAYCTCGCCCGCACCTGCCACGCGCATCCGACGCTGGCCGAGGCTGTGAAGGAAGCCGCGATGGCGGTGGAGAAGCGCCAGATCCATATGTGATCGGGTTGGCGGGCCGTGCCTCTGGCGCGGCCCTGCTGCAGGAACGAAAAAAGGAGCTGCAGGATTGCAGCTCCTTTTTTTAGGGGCTAACTGAGGAAGGGCCGGGCCGCCCGTGGCGGTCTCGCTGATTGCTGCGCTCAACCTCGTCGGGCGTGGAAGGCCGTCAGCGTGTTCTTGAGCAGGCAGGCGATGGTCATCGGGCCGACRCCGCCGGGGACGGGCGTGATCGCGCCCGCGACCTCTACCGCCTCGGCGAAATCGACATCGCCCGTCAACTTGCCGTCGGGCAGGCGGTTGATGCCGACATCGATCACGGTTGCGCCGGGCTTGATCCAGTCGCCCTTGACCATGCGCGGGCGGCCGACGGCGGCGATGACGATATCGGCGCGCTTCACCACTGCGGGCAGATCGCGCGTGCGCGAATGGGCGATGGTGACCGTGCAATCGGCCTGGAGCAGGAGCTGCGCGACCGGGCGGCCAACCAGTTCCGAGCGGCCGATCACCACCGCTTCGAGCCCCGACAGCGAGGGCAGGGCCTGCTTCAGCAGCAGCATCGAGCCGAGCGGCGTGCAGGGTACGAGGCCGTTCTTGCCGCCGGCGAGCAGGCCGGCATTGATCGGGTGCAGGCCGTCGACATCCTTGGCCGGGTCGATGGCGTCGATGATGCGGCCGGTGTCGATATGCTTCGGCAGGGGCAGCTGGACGAGGATGCCGTCAACGCTGTCATCGGCGTTGAGTTCGGCGAGCTTGGTCAGCAGTTCGGCCTCGGTCGTCTCAGCCGGCAGGCGATGGGCGACCGAGTTCATGCCGACCTCGACGGCGAGCTTCTCCTTCGAGGCGACATAGACTTTGCTCGCCGGGTCCTCGCCGACGAGGACGACATGGAGGCCGGGGACGATGCCGCGCGCTGCCTTGAGTGCGGCGACCTCGCGGGCGATGCCGGCGCGCAATTCCGCTGCTACGGCCTTGCCGTCGATGATGCGTGCCTGTTGCGCCATGATGCGTCCTCCTGCCGGAAGCCGCTCTCATGCGCGATCCCGCCCGCACGGACAAGCCCGGATGCGACGGCTGCGTGGCCTTCTGCGCCATGGGCCCTGCGGCGGTCGCGCTTGCGGGGCACAGGGCGGGCCGATATCCAGTAGCGGAGGGCCGATGCGGGAGGTGCGGAAGTGACGACGGGTTTCGCCACGTTTCCGGATGCATCCGCCTTCCGTCTGCTCAATATGAGCGCGCCGCTTTGCCTGATCGATGGCGGCTCCTTCGCCGCGGATCGTGACGGACTTGCCCGGATCGACCTTGCGATTGCCGATGGCCGGATCGAATCGCTGTTGCCGGCGGGAACCGAGACGCTGAGGGACGATCAGCCGACGCTTGACCTCGAGGGCGGCCTCGTTCTGCCGCGTCTCGTCGACTGCCACACCCATCTCGACAAGGGTCATATCTGGCCGCGCAGTCCCAATCCGGACGGGACGTTTCCGGGCGCGCTCACTGCTGTCGCCAATGACCGCGAGGCCAACTGGTCGGCGCTGGATGTCCGGACGCGCATGGATTTCTCGCTGCGCACGGCCTTCGCCCATGGCACCGCCGCGATCCGGACGCATCTCGATTCGCTCGGCAAACAGATCGGCATCTCCTGGCCGGTCTATGCGGAGATGCGGGAACGCTGGGTCGGGCGCATCGCCTTGCAGGCCTCGCCGCTGTTCGGCGTCGAGCAGGCGCTCGATCCGGCGCATATGGCGGTAGTGATCGCGGCGGTGAAGATGCATGGCGACGGGCTTCTCGGCTGCGTCACCTACATGATCCCGGAGCTCGACCGGGCGCTCGACATCCTGTTCCGGGCGGCGAGCGAGAACGGCTTCGATCTCGATTTCCATGTCGATGAGAGCAACGACCCGGCAGCCCGCTCGCTCGAGCACATCGCCGATGCGGCGCTGCGGCACCGCTTCACCGGCAAGATCCTGTGCGGGCATTGTTGCTCGCTCAGCTTGCAGGCACCGGAGGACGAGGCGCGGATCATCGGCAAGGTGAAGGAGGCCGGCATCGGGGTGGTCTCGCTGCCGCTCTGCAACCTGTATCTGCAGGACCGGCAGGCGGGCCGCACGCCGCGCTGGCGCGGCGTTACGGCGCTGCACGAGCTGAAGGCGGCCGGCGTGCCGGTGATGGTCGCCTCCGACAACACGCGTGATCCGTTCTACGCCTATGGCGATCTCGACCTCGTGGAGGTGCTGCGCGAGGCGACGCGCATCCTTCAGCTCGATCATTCCGGTTCGGACTGGCCTTGCGCCGTGGCACGGACGCCGGCGGCCGTGATGGGGCTTGACGGTGTCGGCGTGCTGGCGGCGGGCGGGCCAGCCGATCTCATCTTGACGCGGGCGCGGAGCTGGACCGAGTTCTTCGCCCGGCCGCAGGGGGACCGCAGCATCCTGGTCGCGGGCAGGGCGATCGACCGGACCCTCCCGGGTTACCGCGAGCTGGATCATCTGATGGGTAGAGCATCATGACGAGCCGCTACGACATCGCGGGGCTGAAAGCCCGCATCAGTGGCGTCCGCACCGAGGAGAACCCGGCGCTGGTGAAGCAGAAGAGCCGCGACTTCTTCTGGTATTCGCCGGTGCTGAAGCGCCAGCTCGATCAGGTCGTGGCCGATATCGTCGTGTCTCCAACGAGCGAGGCGGAGGTCGTTCAGACGCTCGCCGCCTGCCACGCGCTCGGCATCCCGGTGACGCCGCGCGGCACCGGCACCGGCAATTACGGCCAGGCGATGCCGCTTTCCGGCGGCGTGCTGCTCGATCTCGCCGGTTTCAACAAGGTCAAGGAGATCGGCGCCGGCCGCTATGTCGCCGAGCCCGGCGCGATCATGGCTCGGATCGACGACGAGACGCGGGCGCATTCGCGGCAGGAACTCAGGCTGCACCCCTCGACCTATCAGACTGCCTCGATCGGCGGCTTCATCGCCGGCGGCTCCGGCGGCGTCGGCTCGATCAAATGGGGCGGGCTGCGCGACTGGGGCAACATCATCCGGCTCAAGGTCGCGACGATGGAGGCAAGCCCGCGCCTGCTCGAATTCGCGGGCGAGGACCTGCACAAGGTCGCCCATGCCTATGGCACCAACGGCATCATCACCGAGGTCGAGATGCCGCTCGGCCCGGCCTATGATTGGGTCGATGTCATCATCGGCTTCGAAAACCTGCGCGTTGCGACCGAATTCGCCAATGCGGTGGGCGAGCAGGACGGACTCGCGCTCAAGAACCTCAGCGTCTTCGCCGCGCCGGCGCCGCATGATTATTTCCTGCGCCATCGCAAGTTCCTGCCGCGCGACAGCCATCTCGTCGTCGTCATGGCTGCCGATTTCGCCGTCGATGCGCTTTGCGCCTATGCGCGGCGCTTCCGGGGCGCGGAGCTCCTGCTGCGCTCGGACACGCTCTCACCGGAGGATGCCAAGGGGCTGCCGCCGGCCTACGAGCTCGGCTGGAACCACACGACGCTGAGGGCGCTGCGGGTCGACCCCGCGATCACCTATCTGCAGGTGCTCTATCCCTTCCCGGATCAGGTCGAGCTGGTCGAGGCCATCCATCGGCGCTTCGGCGAGGAGCTCGTCGCGCATCTCGAATTCGTGCGCTTCGACGGCAAGATCACCTGTTTCGGCCTGCCGCTATTGCGGTTCATGACGGAGGAGCGGCTGGACGAGATCATCGCCATCCATGAGGAGATGGGCGCACCGATCTTCAACCCGCATCGCTACACGCTGGAGGAGGGCGGCATGAAGCAGACCGACGAGACGCAGCTCGCCTTCAAGCGCGAGGCCGATCCGCAGGGGCTGCTCAACCCCGGCAAGATGATCGCCTGGGAGGACCCGGATTACGACTACCGCTCGGGCAAGACCTTCCTGTTCCGCAGCCTGTCCGAAGCCGGGGCCGGCTGACGATGCGCGTGCTCGTCCTCTTCGCCCATCCCGACCCGGAGAGCTATGGCGCCGCCCTGCACCGGACGGTGGTCGAGGGGCTCAGGCAGGCCGGGCACGAGGTCGATGACTGCGACCTCTATGCCGAGGGGTTCGATCCGGTTCTGAGCCCCGACGAGCGCCGCTTCTATCACGACACAGCCAGCAACAGATCGAACGTTGCCGGCTATGTCGCGCGATTGCAGGCGGCCGACGCGCTGGTGCTGTGCTTTCCGGTCTGGAACTTCGGCTATCCGGCGATCCTGAAGGGGTTCTTCGACCGGGTCTTCCTGCCGGGCGTCTCCTTCGAGCTCGTCGGCGGCAAGGTCGAGCCGGCGCTCGGCAACATTCGCAAACTCGTCGCAGTGACGAGCTATGGAGCCACGCGCTGGACGGCCTTTCTGATGGGAAATCCGCCGCGCAGGCTGGTTTGCCGGGCGTTGCGGGCCGTCTGCCATCCGGCGGTGCGGACACTCTATCTGGCGCATTACGGCATGAATCGCGCCACGCCCGAAAGCCGCGCCGCCTTCCTGCAAAAAGTCGCGGCGAAAGTCGCGGTCTTTTAAGACCGACATGGGATTGTCATCTGTCTGTCATGTTGGCGGGCGAATACGCAGCCGGCGAAGCGTCTTCCTTATCCGCGCAAGGATCCGCCGAAGGATGGCTCCATGACCAAGGCTCTCGAGAAAAGCGTCGGTCGCGCCCTGCTCGTGACGGCGCGGCTGCATCGCTCGCGGATGGGCGAAAAGCTGAACGGGCTCGGCCTCTTCCCCGGGCAGGAGCAGGCGCTGAAGGCGTTGCAGCCGGCACCGATGACGATGGGCGAGCTCGCCTCGCTGCTCAGGGTCAAGCCGCCGACCGTCTCGAAGACGATCGGCCGGCTCTCGCTGCAGGGCCTGGTGACGCGCGAGGGCGGCAATCGGGACGGCAGGCTGGTGCAGGTCGCGCTGACGGAAGCCGGGCAGAAGACGGCGGCCGAGCTCGACGCGGTCTGGAACGATGTCGAGGAGGAGCTGCTCGACAAGCTCGACGGCAAGGAGCGCAAGCAATTGCGCAAGCTGCTGCGCAAGGCGGCCAAGGGCCTCTCCAAGGCCGGCGCCGACCATGACGATCCCGAGATCGATGGTGAAGAGGCCGATAGCGACGCCTGATTGATGCATGGAGCGCATGCGTTCCGGTGCTGGCAGGCCGCCTCAAATCGTTTAAGCCTGATCTCCTCATTCGCTCAGATCATAGCGAGGCGGGCTTGCCTGCGCCTTCCCAGACTGTCGACGAGGCGCGCAGGGCGCGCCTGACGGCCATCGGCCTGATGTGCGCTGCCGTCATCTGCTTCGCTCTGCTCGACACCAACGCGAAATGGCTCGGCCTCCACGGCATGGACCCGCTGCTCGTCGCCTTCGCGCGTTACGGCGTCAGCGTCACGCTGGTCTCCTTCCTGATCAATCCGTGGAGCCATCCCGGCGTGCTCGGGGCCAAGCGGCCCTGGCTGCAATTCTTCCGCTCGCTGATGCTGCTTGCCTCGACGGTGCTGAACTTCTTCGCGCTGCGCTATCTGCAGCTCGCCGAGACGATCTCGATCATGTTCGCGGCGCCCTTCCTGGTCGCGCTGGCGTCGGGGCCGCTGCTCGGCGAATGGCCCGGACCGCGCCGGCTCATGGCCATCGGCATCGGTTTCCTCGGCGTGCTGGTGGTGACGCGCCCGGGCGTGGGCGGAATGCATCCGGCGGCGCTGCTCTCGGTCGCCGRCTGCTTCTGCTACGCCTTCTATGCGCTGTCGACACGGGTGCTGGCGGCCTCCGACTCCTCGGAGACCACGATGGTCTATTCCGGGCTCGCCGGCACGCTGGCGCTGCTGCCGGTCCTGCCTTTCGTCTGGACGACGCCGCAGGAACCTCTCGCCTGGGCGGCGCTGTTCGCGACCGGCTTCTTCGGCGCCGTCGGGCACTGGATGCTGATCCTGGCGCATCGGCTGGCGCCGGCGACGGTGCTGGCGCCCTTCATCTATTCGCAGCTCGTCTGGATGGTGCTGATGGGCTGGCTCGTCTTCGGGCAATTGCCCGATCGCTGGACCTTCATCGGCGGCGGCATCGTCATCGCCTCGGGCCTCTACCTGCTCTATCGCGAGCGGGTGCGGCATGTGCCCGAAGAGGCGAGTTCGGCGCGGCTGGACTGAGAGGCTCCCAGCAACCCTGCTGCGGTGTCCGACTGACGGCGTTTTCTGCGCGTCCGGTGCTCACGTGCGAAGAGGCGACAGGGTGCGGCTAGATCGAGCGCAGCGGGTCGTCATGCTCGGGCTTGACCCGAGCATCTCCCGAGCGAGATTCTCGGGTCTGCGCTTCGCTCCGCCCGACAATGACGAGGCGCGTTCGGACTTCCGCTCAGACCGTGACCTGCGTGCCGACCTCGACGACGCGGCCGGTCGGGATCTGGAAGAAGCTCGTCGCGTCGGTCGCGCTCTTGGTCAGGCTGATGAAGAGATTGTCCTGCCAGACCGGCATGCCCGATTGCGGCGAGGGCTTGATCGAGCGGCGTGAGAGGAAGAACGAGGTCGACATGATGTCGAACTTGAAGCCCTGCTTGCGCAGCATGGCCAGCCCCTTGGGCACGTTCGGGCTCTCCATGTAGCCGTAGACCAGATCGACGCGCCAGAAATCGTCGGTGATGCGGGAGAGGCGCACGCGCTCCTCCTCGGCGACGCGKGGCGTGTCGRCCGAGCGCACGGTCAGGATGACGTTGCGMTCATGCAGCACCTTGTTGTGCTTSAGGTTGTGCAGGAGCGAGGCCGGCGCCGTCTCGGGATCGCTGGTCAGGAAGACCGCCATGCCCTTGACGCGTGCGGGCGGGCTCTTCGACAGCATGCCGACGAGTTCGAGCAGCGGCACATCCGTCTTGCGGGTCTTGTCGAACAGGATCTTGGTGCCGCGCATCCAGGTCCACATCACCACCGTCAGCGCCATGGCGAGCAGCACCGGCACATAGCCGCCATGGAACAGCTTCAGCATGTTGGCCGAGAAGAAGGAGAGGTCGACCAGCAGGAAGGGCAGGATGATCGCCGCGGTGGCCGGCAGGCTCCAGCCCCAGTGGCGCCGGATGACGATCGCCGCGAGCATGGAGGAGACCACCATCGTGCCGAAGACCGAGATGCCGTAGGCGTGTGACAGGCTCGACGAGGTCCGGAACGACCAGACCAGGATCAGGACGACGATGAGCAGCATCAGGTTGACGCGCGGCACGTAGATCTGGCCCGAGGTCTGCTCGGAGGTGTGGCGGATCTCCATGCGCGGCAGCAGCCCCAGCTGGATCGCCTGACGGGTCAGCGAGAAGGCGCCGGTGATCACCGACTGGCTGGCGATGATGGTCGCGACCGTCGCCAGCACGACGAAGGGCAGCAGGAAGCCCTCCGGCGCCAGCCGGTAGAACGGGTTGTCGATGGCGCTCGGGTCGGACAGGATCAGCGCTCCCTGGCCGAGATAGTTGAGCCAGAGCGCCGGGAAGACGACATAGAGCCAGGCGCCACGGATCGGCCCGCGCCCGAAATGACCCATATCGCCATAGAGCGCCTCGGCCCCGGTCACCGCCAGGCAGACCGAGCCGAGCACCGCAAGAGCCACGCCGGCATGGTCGTGGAAGAACATCAGGGCGTAATAGGGGTTGATCGAGCGGAAAATCGTGAGGTCGTCGGCGATGTGGTAGATGCCGAGGCCGGCCAACGTCACGAACCAGATCAGCATGATCGGGCCGAAGAAGGTCGCCACGCGCTGGGTGCCGTGGCTCTGCACGACGAACAGGCCGATCAGGATCGCCGAGGCGATCCACAGGATGTAGTCGTCGAGCACGGGCGTGACCAGCTTGACGCCCTCGACGGCCGAGAGCACCGAAATCGCCGGGGTGATGACGGTGTCGCCATAGAACAGGCCGGCGCCGATCATGCCGAGCAGCAGCGCGGCGCGGCTGCGGTTGCGGCCTAAGGCGCGCTGCGCCAGCGCCACSARYGTSAGGATGCCGCCTTCGCCGTTGTTGTCGGCCCGCATCAGCAGGACGACATATTTCAGCGTCACGACGATGACGAGCGACCAGAGGATCAGGGACAGGACGCCGATGACGACCGTCGGCGGAATGACGACATTCTCCTGCCCGCCGGTGGCCGCCAGCAGGGTTTCGCGCAGCGCGTAGAGCGGGCTCGTGCCGATGTCGCCATAGACGACCCCCAGCGCCCCGAGGGCCAGCGCGGTATAGCCGTGCTTGCCGTGGCCGGGGCCGCCGGCGGCACCATGGCCATCGTCCAGACCGAAACGGGAGTCTTCCGGCCTGACGGTCGAAAGACCCGTTTGTTCATGCCCCATTGGGGATCTCCGCTCGTGCTGCAGTGCAGCGGAAGGCCGGGGCCTCTACCATAACGCAGGCGGCTGGCAAAGGGAGCGGTCAGCCGGCCGCGCCGAGCCCGGAACCGAAGCGGTGGGCGATATAGCTTGCGACCATGGCCTTGAACTCCTCCGCGATGCCGGCGCCCCTGAGGGTCGCAACCTTCTTGCCGTCGACGAAGACGGGGGCCGTCGGCGCCTCGCCGGTGCCCGGCAGCGAGATGCCGATATCGGCATGCTTCGACTCGCCGGGGCCGTTGACGATGCAGCCCATCACCGCGACGTTGAGGTTCTCGACGCCGGGATATTGCGTCTTCCACTCGGGCATGGAGTTCGAGATCCAGTTCTGGATGTCGCGGGCGAGCTCCTGKAACACGGTCGAGGTCGTGCGGCCGCAGCCGGGGCAGGCGGCGACGAGCGGCACGAAGGCCCGGAAGCCCATGGTCTGGAGCAGCTCCTGCGCCGTCTTGACCTCGAGCGTGCGGTCGCCGCCCGGCTCCGGCGTCAGCGAATAGCGGATGGTGTCGCCGATGCCTTCCTGCAGCAGGATGCCGAGCGCGGCCGAGGAGGCGACGATGCCCTTCGAGCCCATGCCGGCCTCGGTCAGGCCGAGATGGATGGCGTAGTTCGCCCGGCTCGCCAGCATGCGATAGACCGTGATCAGGTCCTGCACGCCGGAGACCTTGGCCGAAAGGATGATGTATTCGCGGCCGAGCCCGATCTCCTCGGCGCGCTCGGCCGAGAGCAGGGCCGACTGGACCATGGCCTCGCGCATGATGGCGCGGGCATCGAGCGGGCGGGGCGAACGGGCGTTCTCGTCCATCAGCGCCGTCAGCAGTTCCTGGTCGAGCGAGCCCCAATTGGCGCCGATGCGCACCGGCTTGCCGTGCTTGATCGCCATCTCGACGATCTGGCCGAACTGCTTGTCCTTCTTGTCCTTGAAGCCGACATTGCCCGGATTGATCCGGTATTTCGCCAGCGCCTCGGCACAGGCCGGATGGTCGGCCAGCAGCTTGTGGCCGATATAGTGGAAGTCGCCGACGAGGGGCACGTCGACGCCGATGCGGTCGAGCCTTTCGCGGATCTTCGGCACGGCGGCGGCGGCCTCGTCGCGATCGACCGTGATGCGCACGAGCTCCGAGCCCTGCCGGGCCAGCGCCGCGACCTGCGCGACGGTGGCGGCGATATCGGCCGTGTCGGTATTGGTCATCGACTGGACGACGATCGGCGCGCCGCCGCCGACCGTGACATGGCCGACCTTGACCGGGACGGTGAGCTGGCGGGCCAGCGGGCCTGCGTGTTTCGGCGTCAGATAGGAAAAGGCGCGCTCGTTCATGCGGGCTGCTCTATCACGGGCCGGCGTTCCGGCAATGCTCGCAGCGGCCGACGATCTCGACCATCTGATGCGAGGGCGAGAATTGCCGTGTTTCCGCGATCGCCGCCACCGCTTTCTTCATCGCGGGCGAAGAATCCTCATCGACGCCGCCGCAGACCTCGCAGATCAGGAAGGCGACGACCTCGTTCGCGCCATGGCCGTGCAGGCAGGCGACATAGGCGTTCTTCGAGGAGAGCCGGTGGACGAAGCCCTGCTCGACGAGGAAGTCCAGCGCCCGGTAGATCGAGATCGGCGCCAGCCTGCGCCCGCCTTCCGGCGAGATGCGGTCGGCCAGATCATAGGCGCCGACCGGCCGGTGGTCGGCATGGAGCGCCTCCAGCGCCTTGCGCCGGATCGGGGTGAGGCGCAGGCCGCGTTCCCGGCAGATCCTTTCGGCGCGGGCCAGCGCCTCCGCCGCGTGCTGGCGGTGGTCCACCGCATGGCGGCAGGCTTCGTCGCCATGCGTATGCGACGCATGGTCATGTTCGCCGTGATGATGCGCGTTCGACTGCATTTTCGTCATGTTGCGTTGCAAAGACTCATCGGGCAACGTGCGGCGATATCGTGTCGGTGCATTGCCTCGTTCGAACCCGAACCTAAGCATTTTCTCCCCGATTGTCAGGAGCCTTGACGCTCATGTTCCTCAAAGACCGTACTGCCGCCATTACCGGGTCGACCTCCGGCATCGGGCTCGCCTATGCCCGCGCACTGGCCAAGGAAGGCGCCAATCTCGTCATCAACGGCATCATGCCCCCAGCCGATGCCGAGAAGCTGCGCACCGATCTCGAGCAGGAATTCGGCATCAAGGTGGTGTTCTCGCCCGCCGACATGACCAAGCCCGCCGAGATCGCCGGCTTCATCGCCGAGGGCGAGAAGACCTTCGGCGCCATCGATATCCTGATCAACAATGCCGGCATCCAGTATGTCGCGCCGATCGACGAGTTCCCGCCGGAGAAATGGGATCAGATCATCGCGATCAACCTGTCCTCGGCCTTCCATACGATCCGCGCCGCGCTGCCGAAGATGAAGGAAAAGGGCTGGGGCCGCATCATCAACACCGCTTCGGCGCATGCCTTCGTCGCCTCGCCGTTCAAGAGCGCCTATGTCTCGGCCAAGCACGGCATCGCCGGCCTGACCAAGACGGTGGCGCTCGAGGTCGCGACCAAGGGCATCACCGTCAACGCCATCGCGCCGGGCTATGTCTGGACCCCGCTGGTCGAGAAGCAGATCCCCGACACGATGAAGGCGCGCAACATGACCAAGGAGCAGGTCATCAACGACGTGCTGCTCGACGCCCAGCCGACCAAGGAATTCGTCACGGTCGAGCAGGTGGCGGCGCTCGCCCTGTTCCTCTGCACCGATGCGGCGAAGTCGATCACGGGCGCGACCTTGCCGATCGATGGCGGCTGGACCGCCGCGTGAGCGGGCGCCCGCACCGCCGCTCGGAGCCGGTCAAGGGCCTGGCGGGACCGAAAGCGGAGAAGACCGTCTCGCTCGCCTTGCAGGGTGGTGGCGCGCATGGCGCCTTCACCTGGGGCGTGCTCGACGTCATCCTCGAAGATGGGCGCCTCGGCATCGAGGCGCTGACCGGGACGAGCGCCGGCGCGATGAATGCCGTCGTGCTGGCCGAGGGCTGGCTCGACGGTGGCGCGGACGGTGCCCGCGCCAAGCTCGAAACCTTCTGGCGGGCGATCAGCGTCGACGGCAAATATGGCGGCTCGGAGCGCTCGCTGATCGACACCATGCTCGGCGCCTGGGGCAATAGCACGGGAACACCGCCGGGCATGCTGTTCTTCGAGATGTTTTCGAAGGTGGCGAGCCCCTACGACGTCAATCCGCTCAACATCAATCCGCTGCGGGGCGTCGTCGCCGACCTGATCGATTTCGAGAAGGTCAGGGCGCAGGACGCCGTGAAGCTGTTCATCGCCGCCACCAATGTGCGAACCGGCAAGATCGCGGTGTTCGACGGCGCGCAATTGACGCCGGACCATGTGATGGCCTCGGCCTGCCTGCCGATGGTGTTCCAGGCGGTCGAGATCGATGGCGAGGCCTATTGGGACGGCGGCTATATGGGCAATCCCGCGCTGTTCCCGCTGTTCTACAAGGCGCATTGCGACGACATCCTGCTCGTCCAGATCAACCCGATCCAGCGGCGGGAATTGCCGACCAAGGCACGGGAAATCCAGGACCGGCTGAACGAGATCACCTTCAACGCTTCGCTTTTGCGCGAGCTGAGGGCGATCGATTTCGTCAATCGCCTCATCGACGACGGCAAGCTGCCGCGCGACGAATACAAGCGCGTGCTGATGCATCGCATCGACGGCGGCCCGCCCCTGGCGGAGCTGACCTCCTCCTCCCGGATGAACGCGGAATGGGACTTCCTGCTCCGGCTCAGGGATATGGGCCGGGCGGCGGCGAAGCGCTGGTTGAAACGCAACTACGACGCCATCGGCAAGGTCGGCACGCTCGACCTGAAGGAGGCGATCACCTGAAGGCTCCGGCTGTCCGGACCTTCAGTCCTCATCCTTCGAGACGCCGCTTTGCGGCTCCTCAGGATGAGGGCTCGATGCATTCGCGGATGGCGCACGCAGCGAATTCTTCGCTTTTCGGCCTCGCACCTGTTCCGTCGCCACCGCTTGCGCCAGACTGGCCCGCAATGCCATTCACCGAAACCTCAGGCTCCCTTTCAGAGAGACGATCATCCCATGCAGAAACTGGTCATCACCGCCGGCCCGTACACCTTCGGCGGAAAGTTCGAGCTCGAGGCGGCCCCGAAGACCTGCGCCGCCTTCCTGCGGCATCTGCCCTTCGTCAGCAAGATCGTCCATGTCCGCTGGAGCGGCGAGGGCGTGTGGATGCCGCTCGGCGATCTCGATTTCGGCGTCGGCTACGAGAACAACACCAGCTATCCCGCGCCGGGGCACATCATCCTCTATCCGGGCGGCGTCAGCGAGACCGAGATCCTGCTCGCCTATGGCGGCGTGCAGTTCGCCAGCAAGGCGGGCCAGCTCTCCGGCAACCACTTCATCACCCTGACCGAGGGGCTGGAGAACCTCTACGCGCTCGGCCGCAAGACGCTCTACGAAGGCGCACACGACATCCGCTTCGAACTCGTCGGCTGAGGGCGGTCAGGCCGCCATCGCGGTGGCGGTCGCCGGCTCGCTGTCGAGCCTCACCGTCGTCCCGGGCTTGACCCGGGATCCATGCCGGAGCGCTTCCGGTCGGGGTTCAGGCATGGATCCCGGCTCTCCGCTTCGCTGCGGCCGGGATGACGCTTCAAGCCGCCGTCGAGGTATCCGCCGGCGGTGGCAATTCCGCCCTGGTGTTCGGCTTCTCCCGCATGGCGGGAGCGTCGGCCGGAGGGGCGACATCGGGTCGGGCCTGCGCGTCCGCCGCAGCCTCGCCGTCGCCGCTTCGGGGCGCGCCCGTCGCGGCGTTCAGATTGCCGCACAGCGAGAGCATGGCGCGTGCGATCTCGGCCTCGCCCATGATGGTCAGCGTCGCGCCGCATTTCGTCAGATGCTCGACCTCCGCGTCCGAATGGGCGCGGGCGACGATCGGCAGGGTGGTGTTTTCCGTGCGCGCCTGCTGGCAGACCTGCCCGGCCTCGAAGCTGCCGGGGATGGCGACGAAGAGCCGCGTGGCACGGCCGACCGCGGCAGCGGCCAGCACCTCGGGGTCG
The DNA here is from genome assembly GCF_052113865.1 of Allobosea sp. TAB14. Classification (NCBI taxonomy): domain Bacteria; kingdom Pseudomonadati; phylum Pseudomonadota; class Alphaproteobacteria; order Hyphomicrobiales; family Alloboseaceae; genus Allobosea; species Allobosea sp. TAB14. The sequence continues at coordinate 21,927 of NZ_JBFRDQ010000053.1, forward strand.
GCTGCGTTGCCGATGAGAAGCTCGGCGCCGTCGCGCTTCGCCGTCGCGATGGCGTCCGGGTTGTCCTCGATCACCAGGAGCTTGGCGCCTTGCGCCAGCAGCCCCGCGCCGAGCAGGCTGCCGACGCGGCCATAGCCGACCACTACGATATGGTTCGACAGGCTCGTCGGGATGACGTCGCGCTCCGGTTCCACGGCCGGCGCAGGCTGGGCGGCGGGCGCCGCGGCATGGGCCTCGGGCGCGTCGGCCGCGGGCTTGGGCTTGGCGCCGGTGTCGGCACCGAGCCGGTCGATCAGCGCGAACATCAGCGGGTTGAGCAGGATCGACAGGATCGCGCCGGCGAGGATCAGGTCACGCCCTTGCGACGGCAGGATGCCGAGGCTGGCAGCGAGGCCGGCGAGGATGAAGGAGAATTCGCCGATCTGCGCCAGCGAGGCCGAGATCGTCAGCGCCACCGCGTTCGAGCGGCCGAAGGCGCGCACGATCAGCCAGGCTGCGACCGATTTGCCGATCAGGATGATGGCGAGCGTTCCGAGCAGCGCCCATGGCGCCCGCAGCAGGATGCCGGGGTCGAACAGCATGCCGACCGAGACGAAGAACAGCACGGCGAAGGCGTCCCGCAGCGGCAGCGTCTCCTCGGCGGCGCGCTGGGATAGCGGCGATTCCGAGAGGATCATGCCTGCGAAGAAGGCGCCGAGTGCGAAGGAGACGCCGAACAGCGTCGCCGACAGGAAGGCGACGCCGAGCGCGACCGCCAGCACGGCGAGCCGGAACAACTCGCGGGAGCCGGTATGGGCGACCCAGTGCAGCACCCAGGGAATGACCCTGCGCCCGACGATGAGCATGAAGGCGATGAAGGCGGCGACCTTGGCGACGGTGACGCCGAGCACGCCCCACAGGCCGAGATCGAACTGTGCCGAGAGTGGCGAGGGGCCGCCGGACTGTCCGCCGTTGATCGCACTGGCGACGGCGGGGATCGCGACCAGCGCCAGCACCATCGCGAGATCCTCGACGATCAGCCAGCCGACGGCGATCCTCCCCTTTTCCGTCTGCACCAGCCGGCGCTCCTGCAGCGCGCGCAGCAGCACCACGGTGCTGGCGACCGAGAGCGCGAGGCCGAAGACGAGGCCGGCAACCCAGTTCCAGCCGAGCAGCAGGCCGAGGCCAAGCCCGAGCAGGGTCGCGACCGCGATCTGGGCGATGGCGCCGGGAACGGCGATGGTTTTGACCGACAGCAGATCCTTCAGCGAGAAATGCAGGCCGACGCCGAACATCAGCAGGATCACGCCGATCTCAGCCAGCTCGTTGGCGAGGTTCTGGTCGGCGACGAAGCCCGGCGTGAACGGGCCGGCAGCGACGCCGGCAAGGAGATATCCCACCAGCGGGGAGATGCGCAGTTTCTGGGCGATGGCCCCGAAGACGAAAGCAAGGCCGAGGCCCGCGACAATGATGGCGATCAGCGGGCCGTGATGCATGTCTCTCCCGAAATCCGAACGTAAAAATCAAGCCTGTGGAATGATTTCGAGGATGGGGATTTGCGGCGGCGATTTCAACCGAAAGACGTAGAACCTTTTTGCGTGGGCGGCAGTTTTTTTGGGCGCGGGTCTAAGCGTTCGCCGCGGCGGGAGAGGCCGGCGCGATGCGGGCGGGCGGCGGGGCCGGCCTGGCTCAGGCCCTTGGCTTCTCCAGCAGGATCTGTCCCTGCTTCTCGACGCCGATCTTCAGCTTCTCGGCGAAGACGGCGAGCATCCAGGGCAGCGTCACTTCGACGCGCACCAGGGCGTCCTCGACATCCAGCCGCCCATGGACGGTGTGACCGAGCGCCGCGACGCCGAAATACAGGCTGTCGCCTTCCCAGCGCTCCTCGACGAGCTGCATCTTGACCATGCCGAGCCGGTCGCGGATGCGGTCGATGCCGCCCCGCARGCGATCCAGCGCGGCCGCGCGGCCGAGATCATGCGAGATGGTGATCGAGACAGGCTTCGCCATGGCATTCCGGAAGAGGTTTCAGTTCACGGGGCTTGCCTGCACATGGCAACGGCGCCGGAGGATGTCCAGCGCCGGTGCAGCGATCGGCAGGTTTCCGGGCCCGCGCTTCAGATCCGCGCCAGCCCGTCCGAGGCCAAGAAGGCGGATCAGCTCCGCTCGCTCAGCCGCTTCTGACCTGTTTCGGTGACACGCCAGATCGAGCCGTCGGACTTGACCAGGCCGCGGCCTTCCAGAGCGTGAAGCATGGTTTCATCGAAGATGAAATGCCGGGTTTCTTCCTCGATGCTCTCGAGCGCGATCCATTCGGGATCCGAGAGGATGGAGGGATGCGCGATCTGGAGGTGCTGAACGTGCATAAGCGTCTCCTTCTCGTTTGATRCCCCTGTTGCAGGCTCAGATCGCATCCAATCTTGACGCGGTGATGGCCGAAACATCCTGCATCGATGACGGTGCGTTTTTCTGCCTCGGGCGGAACCCATCTTCCGATCGCCGGTTCACCTCGTAACCCTGTCCAGAAACGGAGTGTTCCCGATGGCGATGACCAACAGCTTCCCGCCCGATGTGCCGAAGGATGCGGAGGAGATGCGCGAGGAGGCGGGCGCCACCGTGCGCAGCCTGCGCAGCAAGGCGAGCGAGATGGCCGACAAGGCCGGCGAGGTGGTCAAGGATCATTACACCCGCGCGAAAGAGGCCGTGACCGATGCCGTCAGCGAGGCCGATCCGATGGAGACGGCCCGCCAGGGTGGGCAGGCCGTGGCCGGCGCCGTCGGGCGGCACCCGCTGGCGGCTTTCGGGCTCGGTGCGCTGAGCGTCGGGCTGATCGCCTGGGCTGCCCTGCGCAGCCGTGAGCCTGCTTCGCGCTGGGAACGCTACCAGCCGGATTACGGACGCTGGCGTAGCTGGCTGCAAGACCAGGGATCGGAAGCGGCCGATGCCGGGAATCAGGCGTTGCGGGCCGGCGGCAAATGGCTGCGCTCCCAGCGGGGCCAGGTCGACGACTATGCCGACCAGGCCAGCGACTATGCGGCGCGGGCACGCGGCTATGCCGATCTCGGCGGGCGCATGCTGGCGAAGCGGGCCGAACGCGAGCCGGTGGCGGCGCTGATCGGCCTGGGGCTTGCCGTTTATGTGATCGGTTCGCTGTTGACGTCCGCCTCGGCCAGCGAGCCGGCCACGGCTCCGGCGCGCAAGCGGGCAGCGCGGCGCTGACGTTTTCCGATAGGCCACAAAAAAGTCCTGCGACGCCGAGCGCCGCAGGACCGGGATATCCTGGAAGAAGGAGGTGCCTTCCGAAAGAAGGCGCCTCGCTATCTCACCACCAGTAGCCACGGCGGCCGTAATAACCACGGCCGTAGTAAGCGCGGTTGTCGGCGGCAACGAGGGCGCCGCCGATGACGCCGGCGGCCACGCCGGCCGCAACCGCATTGCCGGTCTCGTTCGAGGCCCGGCGATTCTCGACATAGTTCGCCGAACGGCACTGCTGGTAGGCGCGGGTGCCGGGGCGGAAGCCCTGGGACTCGCAGGTGACTTCCGCGTCGGCCATCGATTCCTGCGCGGTCTGGCAACCGGCGAGAAGAGCAGCCATCGCACCAACGATCAAAATGCTACGCATTATTTATTCCTTTTCAGCCTCCCATTGGCCTGCTGGAGACTTAAGAGCAGCCGCGTTGGCAGGTCAAGAATGGGCATCGTGTTTGAGTTAAGTTCGCACGGCTGTTTTGTGACAATAGTGTCGTATCCGGTTCTTGGCGGGAGGTGGCGAAGGTCTTCCGCTTTGGAGACTTGCAACCGTCAGCCGCCGGAGCATTTCCCGATTGGCGTCGGGCTTGCTTTTGTGTCAAAGCGGCGGATCATGCGTTCGATACCTCCGAGAGAGACCATCCGGCCGTGACGATGAAGCCGCGTTTCCTGATCCTTCTGCCCGTGCTTCTGCTCGGCGCCTGCGCCTACCAGACCTCGCGCACTAGCATCGTGGTGGTCACCAACACGCAGGGCGTGATCGAGAACTGCCAGAAGCTCGGCGAGATCGACGGCGATTCGGGTTTCGGTTCGGTCGTGCCGCTCGACAAGATGCGCGAGCTGACGCTGAACCGGCTGAAGATTCGCGGCGCCGATATGGGCGGCACGCATGTCTTCTCCGACGTCGCCGACATCAAATGGTCGGGCGGCAAGACGACCGGCACCGTCTACAAGTGCAATCCGGGCTAGGGTTTCGCCTCCGGCTGCTACGGCGACGATGCTTTGACGCTTCATCCCTCTCGCTTCCCGCCGATCGCTGGGTGACAGCCCGGATCAAAGCGGCAAAGCGGAGCGAAACCGTCCTTTATTCGAAGGACCGGCGCGGCGAGCGGAGAATCGCGCCGCGAGGCGGGCTCATCCCTTCAGCAGCCATTCGTGCTCGGCGGCGTTGTGGAATTTCCAGCTCCGCTTCGGGCCGGCCATCACATTGAGATAATAGAGATCGTAGCCGTGGCAGGTCGCGCAGGGGTGATAACCCTTGGGCACCAGCACGACGTCGCCGTCCTCGATGGCCATGGCCTCGTCGAGGCTGCGGTCGTCGGTATAGACGCGTTGGAAGCCGAAGCCCTGGGGCGGGTTGAGGCGGTGGTAGTAGGTCTCTTCCAGATAGGTTTCGCGCGGCAGGTCGTCCTGGTCGTGCTTRTGCGGCGGATAGCTCGAGGTGTTGCCGGCCGGCGTGATGACCTCGACGACGAGCAGCGAATCGGCCGGTTCGGTCTCAGGCAGGATATTGGTGACATGGCGGGTGTTCGAGCCCTTGCCACGGACCTCCTGACCGAGCTCGTCCGGCCGGATCACGCGCACGGGAAGTCCACCGCCGAGACCCGGTGCCGTGCAGATGGCGAGTTCCAGATCGGTGGTGGCGGTGACGGACCAGGCGGAGCCTTCCGGGAGATAGACCGACCAGGGCTTGCCCTCGAAAGGGCTCATGCGTTGGCCGAGTTCGCCGAGGTTCTCGCCGCCGACCGTGGCCTTGCCCTTGCCGGTGACGAAGACGAGGCAGGTCTCGCGGTCGCCGGTCTGCGCCGAAACGGTCTCGCCCGGCTTCAGGCGATGCAGGTCGAAGCCGACATAGGTCCAGCCGGCGCTTTCCGGCGTGACATGGGTGACGCGGCCATGGCTGCCGTTGGGCTTGACCTTGAGACGGGACATCGGTGCTTCCTCAAGCAGTCAGATTCAATCAGGGCGTCATTCCGGGCGCAGCGCAGCGGAGGCCCGGAATCCATCGTAAAGCGCATCGACCTCCGGTGGATTCCGGATCGGCACCGCTTTCGCGGCTTGTCCGGAATGACGGTGGAGGATGTTCAGGCCAGCCCGGCTTCCTTGATGAAGCGCACCAGATTGGCATGCCCCAGCTTGGCATAGGCCGCGGGCTCGGCCTTTTTCGGGTCCTGCTCGGCCTCGACCACGATCCAGCCGGAATAGCCCTGCAGCTCCCTGAGCACGCGGACATAGTCGATCAGCCCGTCACCCGGCACGGTGTAGACGCCGGCGAGCACGGATTCGAGGAAGGACCAGTCCTCGCGATTCGAGCGCCACATCACGGCTTCGCGGATGTCCTTGCAGTGAACATGGTGGATGCGCGCCTTCCAGTGGCGGGCGATGCGGGCGGGGTCGCCGCCGCCCCAGGTGGCATGGCCGGTGTCGAGCAGGAGGCCCACGGCAGGGCCGGTGACGCCCATGAAGCGGTCGATCTCGGCCTCGGTCTGCACGACCGTGCCCATATGGTGGTGATAGACGAGCTGGAGGCCGTATTCCGCTTTCAGCGCTTCGGCGAAGTTGGTGTAGCGCGCGCCGAACTCGTCCCAGCGCGTCTTCGGCAGGACGGGCCTGGCCGAGAGCGGCTTGGCGATGTCGGAATGGATCGCGTTCGAGGTCTCGGCCGCGATCAGGACCGCGCAGCCCATGTCGCGCAGCAGCGTCGCATGGGCCTTTACGGCCGCCATCTCGGCGGCGACGTCGCGGACGAGCAGTTCGGTCGAGTACCAGCCCGAGACCAGCGCGTGGCCGTGAGCATCGAGGATGGGCTTCAGCTTGCCGGCCTCGCGCGGGAACTTGTTGCCGAGCTCCATGCCGGTGAAGCCGGCTTCGCGCGCCTCCTTCAGGCAGGTTTCGAGCGGAATGTCGCCGCCGATCTCCAGCATGTCGTCATTCGACCAGCCGATGGGGTTCGCGCCGATGCGGATCATGTCAGGGGTCTTTCTCGCCTAGGGAAACGGCTTTAGTTGCCGATGTTCTGATGCTTGCGCAGCTTGTCATAGCTGGCCCGCGCCGTGCGGACTTGCTCTCGCTCGCTGACCTCAGGCACCGCGACATCCCACCAGGCGCCGCCGGCGCCGGTCGAGACCAGCGGATCGGTGTCGATGACGATGACCGTGGTGCGGACGTTCGTCCTCGCTTGCGCCAGCGCGGCTTCCAGTTCGGCGATCGAGGCGGCCTTGACCGCGATCGCGCCCATGCTGGCGGCGTGGGCGACGAAGTCGATCTCCGGCAGCGTCTCGTGCCGGCTGTCCTTGAGTAGGTTGTTGAAACTCTGGCCGCCGGTCGCGTTCTGCAAGCGGTTGATGCAGCCGAAGCCGCGATTGTCGAGCAGGACGATGGTGAGCTTGAGGCCCAGCATCACCGAGGTCGCGATCTCGGAATTGAGCATCAGATAGGAGCCGTCGCCGATCATGACGACGACCTCCCTGTCGGGCCGCGCCATCTTGGCGCCGAGCCCGCCGGCGATTTCGTAGCCCATGCAGGAGAAGCCGTATTCGGCATGGTAGGAGCCAGGCGCGCCCGCCTGCCAGAGCTTGTGCAATTCGCCGGGCAGGCCGCCGGCGGCATGGAGCAGGATGACGTCCGAACCCAGCGTGCGCTGGACCGCGCCGATGACCTGGGCATCCGAGGGCAGGGCGGCGTTGCTGGCGGCGGTCGCCTTGCCGGCTTCTTTCAGCCAGTCCGCCTTGCCGGACTTGGCATTGTTGGTCCAGCTTTCCGGCGCTTTCCAGCTGCCGATGGCTTCGGCCAGCTCGGCCAGGCCCTCGCGGGCGTCGGCAACGAGGGGCAAGGCACGGTGCTTGCCGGCATCGAAAGCCTGGACGTTGAGGCCGATGATCGTCTTTCCGGCAGCGCCGAACAGCGCCCAGGAGCCGGTGGTGAAATCCTGCAGGCGGGTGCCGACGGCGAGCACGAGATCGGCTTCTGCGGCGAGCCGGTTGGCGGCTTCCGTGCCGGTGACGCCGACGGCGGCCATGTTGAGTGCGGCGTCGTCGGGCAGGGCGGATTTGCCGCCCTGCGTCTCGCAAACGGGGATGCCGGTCGCGGACGAGAAGCGGGCGAGGGTGTCGCTCGCGCCGGAATAGAGCACGCCGCCGCCGGCGACGATCAGCGGCTTCTTGGCGGCTTTCAGCGCCGCGGCAGCGGCTTTCATCTCGTTGCGGTCGGCGCGCGGACGGCGCGGCGTCCAGAGACGCTCCTCGAAGAAACTCTCTGGGTAATCGTAAGCTTCGGCCTGCACGTCCTGGCAGAGCGCGAGCGTGACGGGTCCGCATTCGGCCGGATCGGTCAGCACCTGCATGGCCCGGGTCAGCGCCGGGATGATCTGCTCGGGCCGAGTGATGCGGTCGAAATAGCGCGAGACGGGCTTAAAGCAGTCATTCGCCGAGATCGTACCATCGCCGAAAGCTTCGACCTGCTGGAGGACCGGGTCCGGAATGCGGTTGGCGAAGACGTCGCCCGGCAGCAGCAGCACCGGCAGGCGGTTGACATGGGCGAGCGCCGCGGCGGTGACGAGATTGGTCGCGCCGGGGCCGATCGAGGTGGTCGCAACCATGAAACGGCGGCGCATGTTCGCCTTGGCATAGGCGATCGCCGCATGGGCCATGGCCTGCTCGTTATGGGCGCGGAAGGTCGGCAGGCGTTCGCGCTCATGCCAGAGCGCCTCGCCGAGTCCGGCGACATTGCCATGGCCGAAGATCGCCCAGACGCCGCCGAAGATCGGCAGGCGCTGCCCGTCGATCTCGGTCATCTGCGCGGCGAGATAGCGCGTCAGCGCCTGCGCCATGGTGAGGCGGACGGTGCTCATGATCTGTCTCCGGTCGGGAGTCTTTTTAGCATCGGCTTGGTCCGAAAACCGGTTCCCACTTTTCGGGCCGATGCGCTAGGCCGCCTTGCGGCCGCGCGTGGCAAGCCAGAGGCCGGTCAGCGCCTCGAAACGCCCCGCCATGTCTGCGATCGCGGCTTCGTCGTCGAGCTTGCCGGAAAGCCAGCCTTCGGCCGCGTTCATGAAGATGGTGCGGCCCACGGCGAAGCCCTTGACGATGGGGGCTGAGGCCGTCGCGGCGAAGCCGGCCTCCAGCTCCTCGGCGGGAGCATCGAGTCCGAGCAGCAGCACGCCGCGGCACCAGGGGTCGTGCCTCGCAATCGTCTTCTCGATCGCGGTCCAGGCGGCGGGGGAGGATTGCGGCTCGAGCTTCCACCAGTCGGGCTTGATGCCCAGCGCGTAGAGCTCTTCCAGCGCGCGGGCGACGGTGTCGGATCCGAGCGGGCCGTTCTTGCCGGCGATGATCTCGACCAGCAATTCGCGGCCGACCTTGCGCGCCGCCTCGAACAGCCCGCGCAGCTTCTCCTGCTGCTCGCGCTTCAGCTCGGGCGCATCGTCCGGATGGTAGAAGCACAGGCACTTGATGCAGTGATCGACCGGCCATTCCGGCAGGAGCGAACCGATATCCTGGCTCGTCTCGAAGCGCAGCGG
>NZ_JBFRDQ010000054.1:0-22044 GCF_052113865.1 Allobosea sp. TAB14
CGCCGTGAGGGCACCCAGAAGGGTGGTGCCGATCAAGTAAACGATAAATTGTCGAAAGAAACTCACGTCGTTTCTCCGGCGTCAATTCCCCTTCGCGCGTCCCACCAGCCCGCGCGCGACGATCATCCGCATCACCTCGTTGGTGCCTTCGAGGATCTGGTGGACGCGCAGGTCGCGGACGATCTTCTCGATGCCGTAATCGGCCAGATAACCGTAGCCGCCATGGATCTGCAGCGCSTCRTTSGCGACCKCGAAACCGGTGTCGGTGGCGATGCGCTTGGCCATGGCGCAGAGCTTCGTCGCATCCGGCGTCTTGGCATCGAGCGCCGCGGCGGCACGCCAGAGCAGGGTGCGCGCTGCCTCAAGCTCGGTTGCCATGTCGGCGAGCTTGAATTGCAGCGCCTGGAAATCGGCGATGGCCGAGCCGAAGGCCTTGCGCTCCTTGGCATAGGTGATGGCCTTGTCGAGCGCTCCTTGCGCGCCGCCGATCGAGCAGGCGCCGATATTGAGCCGCCCGCCATCGAGGCCGGCCATGGCGATCTTGAAGCCGATGCCTTCCGGGCCGAGCCGGTTCGCCACCGGCACGCGGCAATTCTCGAAGATCACCGCCCGTGTCGGCTGGGCGTTCCAGCCCATCTTCTTCTCATTGGCGCCGAAGGAGAGGCCGGGAGTGTCCTTCTCGACCACGATGGTCGAGATGCCCCCGGGGCCGGCCTCGCCGGTGCGGGCCATCACGACATAGATGTCGGAAACCCCGGCGCCGGAGATGAACTGCTTCTGCCCGTCGAGCACGTAATGGTCGCCGTCGAGCACCGCCTTGGTCTTCAGAGCGGCCGCGTCCGAGCCGGCGCCGGGCTCGGTCAGGCAATAGCTCGCCAGATGCTCCATCGTGCAGAGCTTCGGCAGGAGGCGCCGGCGTTGTTCGTCGGAGCCGTAGCGGTCGATCATCCAGGCGCACATGTTGTGGATCGAGATATAGGCTGCGACCGTCGGGCAGCCGGTCGAGAGCGCCTCGAAGATCAGCGCCGCATCGAGCCGGGTCAGGCCGGAGCCGCCGACATCGTCCTGGATATAGATGCCGCCCATGCCGAGCGCGGCGGCAGCGCGCATCACCTCGACCGGGAAATGCTTCTCCTCGTCCCAGCGCATGGCGTGGGGGGCGAGTGTCTCGGCGGCGAATTCCTGCGCCATGTCGCGGATGGCGATCTGGTCTTCGGTGAGAGCGAAGGCGTTCATGGCTGGCCCTCCTGATCAGTGAGATAGTCCCGCGGCGCAGGCGCGCGCAATCGCGACGAAAGGCCGGGCCTGTTCGCGTCGGATCGGGATGGGGAAGGGCGGCCGGCAGATCGCGATGCGCCGGCAGCATTCATGGCAGGTCGAGCCGCGCCAGCGGAGGCCGGAAGCGACGTTGCGATGGTCCGCAGCGTTCGCTCCATGGCCCCCTCCGTCGGCGTTGCCTCAGTTCATCGTCGGAATGACGAAGCTCGCACCGTCCTTGATGCCGCTCGGCCAGCGCGCCGTCACCGTCTTGGTCTTGGTGTAGAAGCGGATCGAATCCGGGCCGTGCTGGTTGAGGTCGCCGAAGGCCGAGCGCTTCCAGCCGCCGAAGGTGTAATAGGCCAGCGGCACCGGGATCGGCACGTTGATGCCGATCATGCCGACCTGCACCTTCGAGGCGAAGTCGCGCGCGGCGTCGCCGTCGCGGGTGAAGATCGCGGTGCCATTGCCGTATTCGTGGTCGTTGGTGAGCTTCAGCGCCTCGTCATAGCTGTCGGCGCGGACGACCGCGAGCACCGGCCCGAAGATCTCTTCCTTGTAGATGCGCATGTCCTTGGTGACGTTGTCGAACAGGCAGCCGCCGACATAGAAGCCGTTCTCGTAGCCCTGCATCTTGAAGCCGCGGCCATCGACGACGAGCTTGGCGCCTTCCTCGACGCCGATATCGACGTAGTTCTTGATCTTCTCCATCGCCGCCTTGGTGACGACCGGGCCGTAATCGGCGGTGACATCGGTCGAGGGGCCGACCTTGAGGCTCTCGACGCGCGGAATCAGGCGCTTSACCAGCTCRTCGGCCGTGGCCTTGCCGACGGGCACCGCGACCGAGATCGCCATGCAGCGCTCGCCGGCCGAGCCGTAGCCGGCGCCGATCAGCGCGTCGACGGCCTGGTCCATRTCGGCRTCSGGCATGATGAYCATGTGATTCTTGGCGCCGCCGAAGCACTGCACGCGCTTACCGTTCGCGCAGCCCCGGGCGTAGATGTACTCCGCGATCGGGGTCGAGCCGACGAAGCCGACGGCCTTGATCTCGGGATGGTCGAGGATGGCGTCGACCGCTTCCTTGTCGCCATTGACGACGTTGAGGATGCCGGGAGGGCCGCCGGCCTCGATGAAGAGTTCGGCGAGGCGCATCGGCACGCCGGGATCGCGCTCCGAGGGCTTCAGGATGAAGGCGTTGCCGCAGGCGATCGCGGGGCCGAGCTTCCAGAGCGGGATCATCGCCGGGAAGTTGAACGGGGTGATGCCGGCGACCACGCCGAGCGGCTGGCGCAGCGAATAGATGTCGATGCCGGGGCCGGCACCGTCGGTGAACTCGCCCTTCATCAGGTTGGGCGCGCCGAGCGAGAATTCCACGACCTCGACGCCGCGCTGGATGTCGCCCTTGGCGTCGGGAATGGTCTTGCCATGCTCGCGGGCGAGCAGTTCGGCCAGCTCATCGTTGTTCTGGGCGATCAGGTCGAGGAACTTCATCAGCACGCGGGCGCGGCGCTGCGGATTGGTCGCCGCCCATTTCGGCTGCGCTTCGGCCGCGTTCCTGACGGCCGCGTCGAGTTCGGCCGCGGAGGCGAGCGCGACCTTGCCGATCACGCTGCCATCCATCGGCTGGAAGATGTCGGCGCTGCGTCCCGAGGTGCCGGCGACCTGCTTGCCGCCGATGAAATGTCCGACCTGACGCATGGCGCCCTCCCTACGAATTGGTGGTGTGGTGATCGTGACAACTCACTACCATTCTCGTTTGCGCACGGCTATAGCGAGCATGGAACGCCTGTCGTGCAAAAACACAAATATGAGGAGGGAGGCTTGGAGCGCTTCGACTGGGACGATCTCCGCTTCTTTCTGGCGGTGGCCCGCTCCGGCCGGCTGACCGCCGCCGCGCGCCGGCTCGGCGCCGACCATGCCACCGTCTCGCGCCGCATCACCTCGCTGGAGGAGGCGCTGAAGGCGAAGCTGTTCGAGCGCCGTCCGCAGGGCTACACGCTGACGGCGCATGGCGAGCGGCTGCTCGCCAAGGCGGAGACGATGGAGACCGAGGCGCTCGCCATCCAGAGCGATATCGGCGGCGCCGACATGGCCTTGTCCGGCACGGTCAGGATCGGCGCGCCGGACGGCTTCGGCACCGCCTTCCTGGCGCCGCGCCTCGCGGCCTTCGCGAAATCCTATCCGGGGCTGGAGATCCAGCTCATCGCCATGCCGCGCCTGCTGTCGCTCTCSAAGCGSGAGGCCGATGTCGCGATCACGCTCGCSCCGCCSAAGGAGGGCAAGGTGGTGGCGCGCAAGCTCGCCGATTATCGCCTCGGCCTCTACGCCGCGCCGGGCTATCTCAAGGATATGCCTTCGGTGACGAAGCCGGACGACCTCTTCGAGCACCGCATCATCGGCTATATCGACGACCTGATCTTCTCGCCCGAGCTCGACTATCTCGACGAGGTCGCCAAGGGCCTGCGCGCCCATGTCCAGAGTTCGAGCGTCATCGCCCAGATGAAYGCGGTGGTYGCCGGCGCCGGCATCGGCGTCATCCATCATTTCATGGCGGAGAACGACCCGCGGCTCGTGCCGGTGCTGCCCGAGACGGTGCAGATCACCCGCTCCTTCTGGCTGCTCGTCCATGCCGATCTCAAGGACGTCGCCCGTGTCCGCGCCATCGTCGACTTCGTCGTGCGCGAAGCCAAGGCGTCCCGCGCGCTTCTGATGGGCGAGCCGAGACAGGAGCCGCGCGCGGCGGCGGAGTAGCCGGCTGCGCGCGAGCCTGCCCTAGCTTCTTTGAGCGGCGGCGCAGACCCGGTTCCGGCCGGCCTGCTTGGCCGTATAGAGCGCCTGGTCGGCCCGGCCGAGGCTGGCATCGAGACGCTCGGAGGCGCCGATCTCGGTGACGCCGATCGAGACGGTGAGCGCCAAGGTCTCGCCTCCCAGCAGCAGCGCTTCGCGGGCGATCTCCTCGCGGATCGTTTCCGAGAGCCGCAGCGCTTCCGCAAGATCCGCGCCCCGGAACAGGATCGCGAATTCCTCGCCGCCGACGCGCGCCAGCAGATTGGTGCCGCCCCCGGGGCGAGACGGCTGAGACTCCGCGCAACCGCATCGAGCACCCTGTCGCCGCCGTCATGGCCGTGGCGGTCGTTCAGCTGCTTGAAATGGTCGATGTCGAGCAGCGCGATCGAGGCCGGCAACCCGGCCTGCCGGGCCGTCTCGACCAGAGCCGGCTCCTGCTCGAAGAAATGGCGCCGGTTGAACAGGTTGGTGAGATAGTCCCGTGCGGCCAGCTCCTGCAGCCGCTTGAGCTGCGTCAGCGTCTCGACATTCGAGGCGATGCGGCATTGCAGCTCTTCCAGGACGAAGGGGCGCGCGACGAAGTCATGCGCCCCGGCCTTGAGGAAGCCGGCGGAGGTCTTCCGGTCGGTCGAGGAGGAGATCCCGATGAGGCGGACATTGGGATGGCTCCGCCGGATTTTGCGAGCCAGCTCGAAGCCGTCCATGTCCGGCATGTAATAGTCGCTGACGACGAGCTCCAGGTCAGGATGGGCGTCGAGCAGGGCGAGCGCTTCCGCGCCCGAGCCGGCCTCGACCACGACATATTGCTGGATCGACAGCATGCGGGCGAGCACCTTGCGGGTGGTGCGGGTGTCGTCCACGACGAGGATGCGCGTATTGCGGTTGTCGAGCGCGCGCTTCACCGTGGCGACGAGGTTCGGAAGGGCGAACTCGTTGTCCTTCAGAACGTAGTCGATGACCTCGCGCTCCATGATCCGTCCGCGCGTGGCGAGATCGAAGGTCGCGGTGAAGACGACGGTCGGGATGCCGTGGGCGACGGTCCAGTCGAGGGCTTCGCCGCGCGGCGCGTCCGGCAGGTTGAGGTCGACCACCGCGATCGCATAGGCGCCGGGTGCCGCGACGATCAGCTCGCTGAGGTCCTTGAGCGAGGCGCAGGTCGTGACGGGCAGCCCGGTCTCCGCTTCGAGGAACTGACGCAAGGCGATCGCGAATGTCCGCGAATCTTCGATGACGAGGATGCCGCGCTCGTCTTTCCCGGGTTTATCATCGGCAAGAGCCGCCGTAGATGGAGCATTCATGCTCCATCTACGGCGCTGTCAGGCTTAATTTTCCGTGACGTTCCGCCCGCGGTCTCAGGTCGGTCGTGACGTTGATGTCGCGCTTCAGATTCTCCAGGGCAGCACGTTGCGCGGCAGATGCCGGCCGAGGAGGTCGAGCAGCAGCATGGCGGCGAGGATCACCGCGGAGGCGCTGATGGCGATCGCGGCGGCCTCGCCCGCGAGCCCGGCTTCCTTCAGGCTGAACAGCACGACGCCGAGCGTCTCGGTGCCTGACGACCAGAGCAGCGCCGAGACGGTCAGCTCGTTGAAGGCGACGAGGAAGACCATCAGGGCGGAGACGGCAGCGGCCGGCGCCAGGATCGGCGCGACGATGAAGCGCAGCATCTGCCAGAGCCCGGCGCCATCGAGCTTGGCCGCCTCTTCATGATGCGCCTCGATCTGCGCCATCGCCGCCAGCGGCGCCTTCAACGCCAGCGGCAGGAAGCGCGCGAGATAGGCGAAGAGGATGATGAAGGGCGTSSCRTAGATGCTGACGCCGATCAGCGGCAGCGGCYTCAGGAASATCAGGATGCAGGCGATGGCGAGCACCACGCCCGGCAGCGCATAGGGCAATTCGACGATGAGCTCCACCGGCCGCCGGAGCCTGCCGATGCGCCGCTCGAGCCCGTAGGCGAAGGCGATCGAGGTGAGCGAGAGCAGGACCGCAGCGACCGCCGCGAACCAGAAGGAATTCCAGAAGGCGCGGATGGTCACGGCCTGGCGGAACAGCACCTCGGTGAATTTGTCGAAGGTCAGGCTCTGCCAGGAGAGCGGCACGCCGAGCGCGGGCGTCAGCGCCTCGCTCGCCAGCGCGAAGAAGGGCAGGCCGAGCTTGACGAGCAGCAGTAGCCACAGGCCGGCGGCGACGAAGGGGCGTGCGGGCCCAAGCAGCCAGAACGGTTCGAGCGGCCTCTCGATCTCGACCTTGCCGCCCTGGCGGCGCGCGACCGCCATGCCGGCCAGGATGCCGAGCGCCGCRACGGCGCCGACGAGCAGGGCGAGTGCGGCGGTCTCGGGCAGGCTCTCCGGGCCGAAGCTCGACAGCCGGCGATAGATCAGCGTCGGCAGGGTGAGGTAGTTCACGGGCAACCCAAGCAAAGCTGGAATGCCGAAATTACCGACGCCGGCGACGAAGGCGATCAGCCCCGCCGCGATGAATTGCGGCCGCAGCACCGGCACGATGATCCGCGCGGTGATGGTCGCAGGCCCCGCGCCTTCCATCTGCGCCGCCTCGACCAGCGAATGCGGGATGCTTCGCAGCCCCGTCCAGAGCGTGATCGCGACGAGCGGCGCATGGTGCAATGCCATCACGAGGATAATGCCCCCGCGTCCGAGCAGCGGGTTGGCCGTGCCGGGCTCCGGCGCGAGCCCGAGCAGCATCAGCACCTGCGAGTTCGGCGCGAGCAGGCTGAGGAAGGCGAGCGCCGCCACCTGCGGCGCGATCATCATCGAGAACACGAAGGCGAAGGCGAGGGGGCGCTTGCCGCGGATATCGGTGACGCCGAGCGCCAGTGCGACGACGGTGCCGATCGCGAGTGCGCCCAGCGCCGAGAAGAAGGAGGTGTCGAGCGTGTGCAGCGTGGCGGTTACGGCGGCGCGGCCGGTCATCGCGGCAAAGGCGACATCCGGCGCGAGCTGCCCGCCCGGCGCGAAGGCCGCCAGCACGAGCCGCAGGAAAGGCAGGCCGCCGAGCAGCAGCGCAACCAGGATGACGAGCGCCGGCAACCCTAGCTCGGCAGGCAGGCGCAAAGGCGGAAGCGGGAGCGCCGGAACAGGCTCCCGCTTCCGTGATGGGCGCAGGACGAGCGTCATCGCGCCGTATGTCCGTGAGGCGAAACCACGCTCACTCGAAGATGGCGCCGAAGCGCTTGCGGGCGGCGTCCGACTCGGCCAGCGCCTTGCCGGCGTCGAAGGACATCAGCTTGATGGCGTCGCGGGCCGGGTAGCCGGCCGGCAGCGCGACATCAGGACGCGCCGGGACATAACCCTGCTTCAGCGCGACTTGCTGCCCCTCTTTCGACAGGGCGAAGTCGATGAAGGCACGGGCGGCCGCCTCGTTCTTGGTGCCCTTGAGGATGGCGACCGGTTCGCTGACCGAGGAGACGCCCTCGCTCGGGAAGACGAACTCGACCGGCGCGCCCTTGGCCTTCTCGCGGATCGGCATGAAGTCGACGATCATGCCGTAGAGCTTCTCGCCCGTGGCGACCTGGCGCAGGATGTCGCCATTGGCGCCGGCAGCCAGCGTGCCGTTCTCCTTCAGCGCCTCGTAGTATTTCCAGCCATCCTTGAGATTGCCGGTCAGCGTGATCGTGTGGATCAGCGCGGCGCCCGAATTCAGCGGGCTCGGCATGGCGATCTGGTTCTTCGCCTCCGGCTTGGTGAGGTCGAGCCAGCTCGTCGGCTTCATCGTGGCCTTGGTGTTGTAGACGATGCCGGTGGTGATCAGCTTGGTCGCGAACCAGAACTTGGCGGGGTCGTGGATCCCAGCCGGATAGGCCGAGACGTCGGCCTTGTCGTAAGCCTCCAGCCGGCCTTCCTTCTTCAGCCCTTCCATGGTCACGGAATCGGCGATCAGCAGCACGTCGGCCTGCGGGCTGCCTGCCTCGAACTCGGCCCTGAGCTTCGCCAGGACGCGCGGCGTGCCGTCGCGGACGAAGGAGATGTCGACCTTCGGGTACTTCGCCTTGAAGGCATCGACGGTCTGCTGAGCGTCGGTGTTCGGCTGGCTCGTATAGAGCACCAGCTTGCCTTCCACGCCCTGCGCCTGCGCGCCCAGCGCCGAGACGATCAGGCCGGCGGCAATGGTGAACGCGCTCAATGCCTTGCGCTGCATGTAACTCTCCATCTCTGGCCGCAACCGCGGGATGGCGCTGCCGGTAGACCCTGCGCGTGACAGTTCCGTGAAGACCGTGTCGTAAATGGCCGGTGGTTGCGTGTCACCCGCGCGCATGGTCGGATTGCCATGGCGGGCTCGCAATGGCAGGGCAGAGGCGCCACATTGCGGGTGACCGCCCAAGGATCAGGACACCGGGAACAGATCATGGCTTCCAAGCTCGACCAGCTCCGCGAGATGACCACCGTCGTCGCCGACACCGGCGATATCGAAGCGGTGCGCCGGCTCAAGCCCGTCGACTGCACCACCAATCCGACGCTGCTGTTCAAGGCGGCGGAGACGCCGGCCTATGCCCATCTCGTCGAAGAGGCGATCGCCTGGGGCAAGAAGCAGGGCGGTGGCGAGAAGGCGGTCCAGGCCGTCTGCGACCGGCTTGCCGTCAGCTTCGGCACGGAACTCACGAAGATCGTGCCCGGCCGCGTCTCGACCGAGGTCGATGCCGATCTCTCSTTCGACGGCAAGGCCACGATCGACAAGGCACGCGCCATCATCGCCGCCTACAAGGAGCGCGGCGTCGCGCGCGAGCGCATCCTGATCAAGATCGCCTCGACCTGGGAGGGCCTGCAGGCCGCCAAGGTGCTGCAGGGCGAGGGCATCGATTGCAACCTGACGCTGCTCTTCGCCTTGCCGCAGGCGGTCGCGGCCGCCGATGCGAACGCCTTCCTGATCTCGCCCTTCGTCGGGCGCATCCTCGACTGGCACGTCAAGGCCGGCGGCGGCCCCTACACGGCCGAGACCGACCCCGGCGTCGTCTCGGTGAAGAGCATCTATGCCTATTACAAGACCTTCGGCATCAAGACGGTGGTGATGGGCGCCTCCTTCCGCAACACCGGCGAGATCGAGGCGCTGGCCGGCTGCGACCGGCTGACCATCGGGCCTAGCCTGCTCGACGAGCTCGCCGCCGCGACCGGCGATCTGCCGCGCCGGTTGTCGCCTGCCGCCTCGCCGCAGACTTCCTCGGAGATGGCGAAGCGCATCGTCCTCGACGAGAAGGCCTTCCGTTTCGCCATGAACGAGGATGCGATGGCGACGGAGAAGCTGGCGGAGGGCATCCGCGGCTTCGTCAAGGACCTGCGCAGCCTGCGCAAGCTCGTGGCCGAAAAGCTCGGCTGAGACATGCGCAGCCCGGTGGCTCCGCGCGCTCGATGAGCGCTGCGGCGCCTGGCCGGGGCGGTTCTCGGCCTCTCCGGCGGGCGCGATCTTTGGAGGATGGAGCCGGCTGCGATTGACGCGCCGGCCCGTCGGGTTTCTCATGGCTTTCGTCTGACAGGCGGTTCCGGTCTTCGGCGCCTGCCGCAAACGGAGCCGGTCGCCATGAGCAATCCCTCTGAAATCAGCACGCCGTCCGAAACCTCCCCGCATCGCCCGCCATCGCTCGGCACGCATCTCATTCCGCTCAGGCGCAACTGGCGCTGGCTGATGGCGGCCGGCATCGCCCTGATCGTCCTCGGCGTGCTCGGGCTCGGCACGGTCGCCCTGCTCAGCGTCGCCAGCGCGATCTGGTTCGGGGCGATGATCTTCGTCGGCGGTATCATCGTGCTGATCGACGCCTTCCGCCATCAGGGCTGGAAGAGCCGCCTGCTGCATATCCTGATCGGCGTGCTCTACGTCGCCGTCGGCGYGATGACCTTCGTCAATCCGCTGCTCGCGACGGCGTCGCTGACCCTGCTGGCCGGCGCGGCCCTGGTCGCCACGGGCGTGCTGCGCCTCATCGTTGCTTTCCAGAACCGGGAATTGCCCTATTGGACCTGGGTTGCGCTCTCGGGGCTGCTGTCCTTGATCCTCGGCGGSATGATCCTGRYGCAATGGCCGGCCTCGAGCYTCTGGGTGCTCGGCACCTTCCTCGCCATCGAGCTGATCTTCCAGGGCTGGGCTGCGATCGCGCTCGCCCGCGCCATCCGCTCCACCTTCGATGGGGTCATCACCAAACGCGCTTGAGCGGCGCCGGTCGCGAATTGCGGCGCCGCTTCACCTTTGCGTGTTGCGGCGCGCTTCGCCACGTTTTTTCCATGGAAAAGACGATACTTCGCGATTCTCGCAAGCCGCCTCCGGTGCGTCATGATCAAGCCAGCTGTTTTTGCCTTGGGCACCCTTCTCTTCGGCCTGCCGGCCCAGGCCCAGTCGAGCTGGAACTTCGACCGCGCGGCGACGCAGATCAGCTTCATCGGCCACCGCTTCGGCACGGTCGTCACCAATGGCCGCTTCGAGCGCTATGACGGCACTTTCTCGATCGACTTCGACCATCCCGAGAAAAGCCGCATCCGGGTCACGCTGGAAACGGGCTCGATCAAGGCGGGCTCGCCGCTGGTCGACGGCTTCATTGCCGGGGCGAGCATGCTGGACAGTGCGGCCTACCCCACAGCGACCTTCGTCTCGGACAGCGTGACGCGGACGAGCGAGCACGACCTCGAAATTCGGGGCCGGCTCACCATCAAGGGCATGACGCATCCCTTCACCGTGCGCGCCATGATAAACGGCGATATCGGCAAGGCCCGGCGCGGCGAAGCCTTGCCCTTCCGGGCCAGCGGCAGCTTCCTGCGGCCGACCTACGATATCGGCCGGGACGTCAACATCGTCGACGACCAGATCGACATCGAGATCCAGGGCCGGCTGGCGCGATGAATGCGAAGCCCAGAGCATTTTCGAGCGAAGCGGATACCGGTTCGCGTGGAGAAAATGCGGCGAAGGGAGCGCCGGGCGATCCGGCGCGCTGGCATCCGGCCAGCGTCGCCTTGCACTGGCTGACCTTCCTGCTGATCCTGTTTCAGTTCTGGGTTTCCGGCCCCATGCTGGACGAGAAGCGCGACCTTCTCTCGCGCTTCGAGCTCTACCAGCTTCATAAATCGGTCGGGCTGACGGTCGCGGCCTTCGTCCTGCTGCGGCTCGTCCTGCGCGTCGCCCTGCGCCAGCCCGGCCCGGAGAACGACAATCCCTGGCTGCGCGGCGCCGCATCGCTCGTCCATGCCGCGCTCTATCTCTGCATCATCGCCTTGCCGGTCACCGGCCTGCTGATGGCGGCGGCGGCGCCGATCCAGATACCCACGCTCTATTTCGGGCTGTTTTCGGTGCCGCATCCGATCGGCCCCGACCCGGCCGTCTACCGGCGGATGCTGTGGCTGCACGACCAGTTCGGCAATATCCTCATCGGGCTCGGCGTCGTGCATGTGGCGGCGGTTGCCGTCCATATGCTGCTCTGGCGCGACGGCCTGCTCGGCCGGATGTGGTTCGGCCGGCGCTGGTCGTAACGGCACTTGGGACCCATTGCCGATCAGGTTGCTTCTCCCTGATCGGCATGCCCGATAGCTTCCAGATCTGTATGATGTCTAGGGTTCGACGATCTTGAGTTCCTCGACGGTTTCCGCCGTCATGGTTCTGACTTTGGTCGCTCCGGGGCTGAACATGGTGCGCGCGCCGGCGGCGGCGGCTTGCAGCTTCCGTTTCCAGCTCTTCGCATCGCCGCTGCCGAGGCCGGCGAAATCGGACCGGCGCATCGCGTCCGCGTTCCTGCCTTGGTAGACAAGCACGCCGCGATCGGTCACCACGATATCGCCGCGCCGCATCGTGGGATCCTTGAGATACCAGTACGGGTCGCTCGAGGGATCGAGCTGCACCACCGGTGGTTTCGGTGTCGACCGAGCCTCGACCGGTGCTGCCTTGGCGCGAGCGCTCTTCTGCCGCCGCGGCTTCACTGTGACGCTGAGCGGGTTGTACGGCTCCACGGCCTGGGGCCGTGGAGGGGCTCCCAAAAAGGCTCGCGCGAGATCGTCGAAAAACCCGGCGGCATGGGCCGGCAAGGCGGTGATACTCAGAATCGTAGCCAGGCCGGCAAGCGAGATCGCGCGAAACGCCATGAGCGGTAGCCTTTCCCCCGAGGGGAAGTTAGCCTAGTTCCGCGAAAATTCAATGACATGGCTGATGCGCGGCACGCGCGCGCTTAAGCGGAGGTTACCTGATCCGGTCGCCTTGAATCTCTCCCGGTCGCGGTTGCGTGCTCTGCGCCGGTTCAACTTGCCCGGGTATCGCCGCCAGGAGCGGCCCGCATCGCGTGGCGGGCCGCGGCCTGCGGATCCGGAGGAACAGCGGCATCGTCACGATGCCGCCGTTTCATCTCAGGCCTTGCCCTGCGCTGCCAGCGCTTCCGCCCGGATGGTCGAGAGCGACTTCGCCGGGGTGATCGCCTCGGGGTCGAGCAGGCAGTGGATGATCGCGGGCTTGCCCGAGGCGACGGCGCGCTCGAAGGCGGCGGCGAAGTCCTCGGTTTTCTCGACGCGCTCGCCATGGCCGCCGAAGGCCTTGGCATAGGCGGCGAAATCGGGGTTCTTCAGCGTGGTCGCGGAGACGCGGCCGGGATATTCCCGTTCCTGATGCATGCGGATTGTGCCGTACATGCCGTTATCGACCACCACGACGATGACGGGCAGGTCGTATTGCACGGCGGTGGCGAAATCCTGCCCGTTCATCAGGAAGCAGCCATCGCCGGCGAAGGCGACGACGGTCCGCTCCGGGAAGATCCGCTTGGCGCCGATGGCGGCCGGGACGCCATAGCCCATCGAGCCCGAAGTCGGGGCGAGCTGCGTCGCGAACTTGTTGAAGCGATGGAAGCGGTGCACCCAGGTCGCATAGTTGCCGGCGCCGTTGCACAGGATCGCGTCGTCGGGCAGGCGGCTCCGCAGCCAGCGCACCATCTCGCCGGGATGGAAAGCTCCCGCGACGGGTGCCGGCTGCTCGCTCCAGGCGAGATAGGCCTCATGCGCTTCGGCTGCCGCGCCGGCCCAGGGGATCGTCTGCGGCGGGTGCACGGTCTCCAGCGCCGCGCAGAAGGCGGTCGGCGTAGCGTTGATCGCCTGCGTCGGCCGGTAGACGCGGCCGAGCTCCTCCGGGTCCGGATGGACATGGACGAGCGGGCGTCCGGGGTTGGGAATGCCGAACAGCGTATAGGACTGGCTCGGCATCTCCGAGAGGCGGCCGCCGACGAGCAGGACGAGGTCGCTCTCCTTGATGCGGGCGAGCAGCTTAGGGTTCGGGCCGATGCCGAGATCGCCGGCAAAATTCGGATGGTCGGCCGGGAACAGCATCTGCCGGCGGAAGGAGACCGCGACGGGCAGGTCGAAGCGCTCGGCGAAGCGCTGGAAGCGCTCGATCGCCTGCGGATTCCAGCGCGAGCCGCCGAGAATCGCGATCGGCTTCTTCGCCGCCCAGAGCCGCTTCTGCAATTCGATGGTCTGGGTCAGGGAGGGGTGCGTTTCCGTGACCTGATAGGGCTCGGCGTCGGCGACATCGGCGATGTCGGTCAGCATGTTCTCGGGCAAGGCGATCACCACCGGGCCGGGGCGGCCCGAGGTCGCGATATGGAAGGCGCGGCTGATGATCTCGGGGATGCGCGCGGCATCGTCGATCTCGGTCGCCCATTTCGTCATGGTGCCGAAGACGGCGCGGTAGTCGAGCTCCTGGAAGGCCTCGCGCTCGCGCATGCTCTGGTCGATCTGGCCGACGAAGAGGATGAGCGGCGTCGAATCCTGATCGGCGATATGGACGCCGGGCGAGGCGTTGGTGGCGCCGGGGCCGCGCGTGACGAAGCAGATGCCGGGCTTGCCKGTGAGCTTGCCGGCRGCCTCSGCCATCATSSMGGCGCCGCCYTCGGCSCGGCAGATGGTGACCTTCATCGAAGCGTCGTGCAGCGCGTCGAGCACGGCGAGATAGCTCTCGCCCGGCACGCAGAAGGCGTCGGTGGCGCCGTGGAGGATGAGCTGGTCGACGAGGATCTGCCCGCCAGTACGATTAGCCATGCTGCGGCCCTCCCCAGGCCGGATCGTTCAGAATCTCGTCGGCATGCTCGCCGAGCCGTGGGCTCGTGCGCTCAGCCACTTGCCGCACGCCATCCATGACGATGGGCGAGGCGACGGTTGGAATATGGCCCGCCTTCGCGGCTGCACTCGGCAGATCGACCTTGATGCCGCGCGCGATCACTTGTGGATCGGCGAAGACTTCGCGGATGTCGTTGATAGGTCCGGCCGGGACGCCGACCTTCTCCAGCGCCGCCAGCAGGTCGAGCTTGGCATAACGCTGGCAAAGCCTGTGCAAACGCTCGGTCAGAGCGACGCGGTTCTTCACCCGCGAGCGGTTGTCGATGTAGTCGGGCTCCTCGGCCAGCGTCGGTTCGCCCAGAACCTCGCAGAGTTTGCGCCACTGCCCGTCATTGCCGGTGGCGATGATGATGTGGCCGTCCGCGACCGGAAACACGTCATAGGGCACGATGTTGGGATGGGCGTTGCCGAGCCGCGCCGGAGGCTGGCCGCCGACCAGATAGTTCATCGCCTGGTTGCCGAGCACGGCGATCTGCGTGTCGAGCAGCGCCATGTCGAGCGTCGCACCCTCGCCGGTGAGGTCGCGACGGCGCAGCGCCGCGAGGATGCCGTTGGAGGCATAGAGGCCGGTGAAGATGTCGGCGACGGCATAGCCCGCCTTCATCGGCGCGCCCGCGGGCTCGCCGGTGACCGACATCGGCCCGCCCATGCCCTGGACGAGGAAGTCGTAGCCGGCGCGCGGCGCATAGGGGCCGTCCTGCCCGAAGCCGGTGACGGAGCAGTAGACGAGGCGCGGGAATTCCCGGCGCAGCGAAGCCGCGTCAAGCCCGTATTTCTCGAGGCCGCCGACCTTGAAATTCTCGACCACCACATCGGCGTGGGCGGCGAGTCGCTTGACCAGCGCCTGCCCTTCCGCCGTGCGGAAATCGGCCGTGATCGAGCGCTTGCCGCGATTGGCGGAGTGGAAATAGGCGGCCGAGAGGTTCTCGCCCTCGGCACCCTCGACGAAGGGCGGGCCCCATTTGCGGGTGTCGTCGCCCTCGGGCGCCTCGACCTTGACGACATCGGCGCCGAGATCGGCCAACAACTGGCCGATCCAGGGACCTGCGAGGATGCGCGCCAGTTCGAGGACGCGCAGGCCGGCGAGGGGAGGGGATTGAGACATCATCGTATGTCCGCGCCGTCATCCCGGCCGGAGCGAAGCGCAGAGCCGGGATCCATGCCTGACCGCCGATCGGCGATGTTCCGGAATGGATCCCGGGTCGACCTGCGGTCGCCCGGGATGACGCGGAGGGGGTCGGAAGGGCTCAGAAGAACGCCTGCAGGCCGGTGATCGCCCGGCCAAGGATCAGCGCGTGGACGTCATGCGTGCCCTCATAGGTGTTCACGGTCTCGAGGTTCGCCGCGTGGCGCATCACCTGATACTCGATCTGGATGCCGTTGCCGCCATGCATGTCGCGGGCCTGGCGGGCGATGTCGAGCGCCTTGCCGCAATTGTTGCGCTTCACCAGCGAGATCATCTCCGGGGCCATCTTGCCCTCATCGAGCAGGCGCCCGACGCGGAGCGAGCCCTGCAGGCCGAGCGTGATCTCGGTCAGCATGTCGGCGAGCTTCTTCTGGTAGAGCTGCGTCTGGGCCAGCGGCTTGTTGAACTGCTTGCGGTCGAGCCCATACTGGCGGGCGCGGTGAAAGCAGTCTTCGGCGGCGCCCATCACGCCCCAGGAGATGCCGTAGCGGGCGCGGTTGAGGCAGCCGAACGGGCCGGAGAGCCCCGAGACGTTCGGCAGCAGGTTCTCTTCCGGCACGATGACGCCGTCCATGACGACCTCGCCGGTGATCGAGGCGCGGAGCGAAAGCTTGCCGCCGATCTTCGGCGCCGAGAGGCCCTTCATGCCCTTCTCGAGGATGAAGCCGCGGATCTGGTTGTCATGCGCTGATGATTTCGCCCAGACGACGAAGACGTCGGCGATCGGCGAGTTCGATATCCACATCTTCGATCCCGTCAGCCTGTAGCCGTCGGCGACCTTCTCGGCGCGGGTCTTCATGCCGCCGGGATCGGAGCCGGCATCCGGCTCGGTCAGGCCGAAGCAGCCGACCCATTCGCCCGAGCCCAGCTTCGGCAGGTACTTCTTGCGCTGCTCTTCGCTGCCATAGGCATAGATCGGGTACATCACCAGCGAGGACTGCACCGACATCATCGAGCGATAGCCGGAGTCGATGCGCTCGACCTCGCGGGCGACGAGCCCGTAGGAGACGTAGTTGGCGCCGGCGCAGCCATACTCCTCGGGGACGGTGACGCCGAGCAGGCCGAGCTCGCCCATTTCGTTGAAGATCGAGCGGTCGGTCTTCTCGTCGAGATAGGCTTCGTTCACGCGCGGCTGGAGCTTCTCCTGCGCATAGGCGCGGGCCGTGTCGCGGATCAGCCGCTCGTCCTCGTTCAGCTGCTCGTCGAGCAGATAGGCATCGTCCCAGGTGAACTTCGCGAGCTTGTGGCTGCCGGCCATGGTGTTCGTCTCCCGTCTTGTTCTCAATAACCGTCATTGCGAGGAGCGGAGCGACGAAGCAATCCAGGGGGACGTAGAGCGCTGCCGCTCCTGGATTGCTTCACTACGCTCGCAATGACGGTTGCTGTTCAGTTCTACCGATCACGCATCCACGTCGAAGCTGACGCCCTGCGCCAGCGGCAAGGTGGTGCCGTAGTTCACGGTGTTGGTGGCGCGGCGCATATAGGCCTTCCAGGCGTCGGAGCCCGCCTCGCGGCCGCCGCCAGTCTCCTTCTCGCCGCCGAACGCCCCGCCGATCTCGGCGCCCGAGGGGCCGATATTGACGTTGGCGATGCCGCAATCGGAACCCTCGTCCGAGACGAAGAGCTCGGCCTCGCGCATGTTCAGCGTGAAGATCGAGGAGGACAGGCCGGCGCCGACCGCGTTCTGGATCGCGATCGCCTCGTCGATGGACTTGTACTTCATCACGTAGAGGATCGGGGCGAAGGTCTCGCGCTCGACCGGGCCGCACTGCCTGGGCATCTCGACCAGCGCCGGACGGACATAGAAGCCCCCATTGCCAACGTCGACCTTCTCGCCGCCATGGACCTTGCCGCCCTCGGCCTTGGCCTCGGAGAGCGCCTTCTGCATGCCCTGATAGGCGGCCTCGTCGACCAGCGGGCCGACCAGAACACCGGCCTCGCGGGGATCGCCGATCTTCACGGAGCCGTAGACCTTGGCGAGCTTCGGCACGAGCGCGTCATAAACGCTTTCATGCACGATCAGGCGGCGCAACGTGGTGCAGCGCTGGCCGGCGGTGCCCATCGCCGCGAAAGCGATGCCGCGCAGCGCGATATCGAGATCGGCCGAGGGAGCGACGATCGCGGCATTGTTGCCGCCGAGCTCGAGGATGGCGCGGGCGAAGCGGGCCGCGAGCTTCTGGCCGACTTCCTTGCCCATGCGGGTCGAGCCGGTGGCCGACACGACCGGAACGCGATGGTCCTGGACCAGGATGTCGCCGAGCTCGCGGCCGCCGATCAGGACTTCCGAAAGACCGATCGGAGCTTCCGGGCCGAAGCGCTTCATCGTCTTCTCGACGATGGCTTGCACGGCGAGCGCGGTGAGCGGGGTCTTCTCGGAGGGCTTCCAGACGACGCTGTCCCCGCAGACGAAGGCGAGAGCCGCATTCCACGACCAGACCGCGACCGGGAAGTTGAAGGCCGAGATCACGCCGCAGATGCCGATCGGGTGCCAGGTCTCCATCATGCGATGGTTCGGGCGCTCGGTCGCGACGGTCAGGCCGTAGAGCTGGCGCGACAGGCCGACGGCGAAGTCGCAGATGTCGATCATCTCCTGGACCTCGCCGAGGCCTTCAGAGGTGACCTTGCCGGCTTCGAGCGTCACCAGCAGGCCGAGATCGGTCTTGGCGGCGCGCAATTCCTCGCCGAGCAGGCGGACGAATTCGCCGCGGCGCGGCGCCGGTACCTTGCGCCAGGCGAGATAGGCGGATTGGGCCCGGCCGATCGCGGCCTCGGCTTCGCCCGGAGTGGTCTCGCGCAGCGTGGTCACGGTCTCGCCGGTGATCGGCGAGCGGGCCGAAAGGCCGGCATCGGCATAGGCGCTCTCGGAGACGCCGAGGCGCTTGAGCAGGGCGAGCGTGTCTTTCGGCAGGGATGTGGCCATCTTTGTCTTCCAAAACGGTCGCAGTGCCGCAGGGGAGAGGCCCCGGGGCGCATGGCAGAGGGGCGCGGAAACCCAAGGCGCCGCGCTTGAGGCCGGGAGAATGCCCTCTTTCTTATCCTTGGGGCAATCGATATGTTCTCACCACTTGGTGAGTTCTAGTCATGGATGATGTCCTCATTCCCGGCCGCCTGTCGGTGCCCTCGCTCTCGGCGCTCGCTGCCTTCGAGGCGGCGGCCCGGCATGGCAGCTTCACCCGTGCCGCCGAGGAGCTGAGCCTGACGCAGGGCGCCGTCAGCCGGCAGGTGGCTCAGCTCGAAGGGGCTCTCGGCGTCAGCCTGTTCGAGCGCGTCAAGAAGCGTGTCAGCCTCACCGCCGCCGGCGCGGCCTATGCCGCGGAGGTTCGCGAAGGCCTGTCGCGGCTCGCCGCCGCCACCGTATCCGCCATGGCCTTCCGGGGCGCGGCCGGCGTGCTCAACCTCGCCATCCTGCCGACCTTCGGCACGCGCTGGCTGATCCCGCGCCTGCCGCGCTTCACCGAAGCCCATCCCGGCATCACCATCAACTTCGCCACCAAGCTCGTGCCCTTCGATTTCAGCCGCGAGCCGCTCGACGCCGCCGTCCATTTCGGGGATCCGGTCTGGCCGGGGGCGCGGCTGCACCGGTTGATGGGGGAGGAGATCGTGCCGGTCGCCTCGCCCGCTCTCGTCGCCCGCTTCGGGATCGCCGAGCCGGCCGACATGCTGAAGGCGCCGCTGCTGCAGCAATCGACGCGGCCGCGCGCCTGGGCCAACTGGCTGGAGCAGCAGGGCCTGCCGCCCCAGCGCGCGCTGGTGGGACCGCGCTTCGAGCAGTTCGCCATGGTCTCTCAGGCGGCGGTGGCGGGGCTCGGGCTCGCCATCGTGCCGCGCTTCCTCGTCGAGGAGGAATTGCGCTCGGGCGCGCTGGTCATCCCGATCGACCGTTCGCTGATCGGACAGGAAGGCTATTATCTGGTCTATCCCGAGGAGAAGGCGAACCTGCCGGCCGTCACCGCTTTCCGTGACTGGTTGCTGGCGGAGTGCACCCCTGTGGGATAGCGCCCCTCTCGACAAGCGCTCCCAGCCACGTCATTCATGCGCGGAATTCACCAACCCGGCTCCCTGTGGAGTCGTCGCGCGAGGCCCGCCATGCCGTCCGTCTCCGAGACCGCCGATGTCGTGATTTGCGGCGGTGCCGCGATCGGCTCCTCAGTCGCCTATCATCTTGCGGCCGATCCCGGCTTCTCCGGCAAGGTCATCGTCGTCGAGAAGGACCCGACCTACCGCTACTCCGCCTCGGCGCTCTCGGCCGCCTCGATCCGCCAGCAATTCTCGAGCGCGGTGAACATCCGCGTCTCGCTCTACGGCATCGCGTTTTTGCGCAACATCGGCACCCATCTCTCGGTCGATGGCGAGGTGCCGGCGATCGATCTCCACGAGGGCGGATACCTCTATCTCGCCGGTGAGGAGGGAAAAGGGATTCTCGAAGCCAATCAAAGACTTCAGCAGAAAGAAGGCGCCGATATCGCGCTTTATGCTGCAGAAATGCTGCGCAGCAAATTCCCCTGGCTGAACACCTCCGACCTCGCYTGCGGCACCTATGGSGTCAGCGGSGAGGGCTGGTTCGACGGYTGGGCSYTGCTGCAAGCCTTTCGCAAGAAGGCGCGCAGCCTCGGCATCGAATATCGCCAGGGCGAGGTCATCAGCTATCTCACGGAGGGCGGTCGCTTCACCGGCGTCGAGCTCGCCGATGGCAGCCGCATCGCCTGCGGCGCGGTCGTCAATGCCAGCGGCACCCATGGCGCCAGGCTGGCGGCGACGGCAGGCATCGCGATCCCCGTCAAATCGATGAAGCGCTATGTCTTCACCTTCACCTGCAAGGGCGATGTCGGGAATTGTCCGCTCCTGATCGACACGAACGGCGCCTGGTGTCGGCCGGAAGGTCAGCGCACAGCCGAAGGGCAACTCTTCATCGGCAGCTGCTCGCCGCTGACGCCCGAGCAGGATGTCGAATGGGTCGAAACCGATCCGGGCGTGGAGGATGTCGACTGGCCCTTCTTCGAGGAGGCGGTCTGGGCGCCGCTGGCCCATCGCATCCCAGCCTTCGAGCAGATCAAGCCCGGCCGTGCCTGGGCCGGCCCCTACGACATGTGCGGGCTCGACCATAACGCCATTGTCGGCCCGGCGGTCGGCCTGCCGAACCTCTATCTCGCCAATGGCTTCTCCGGCCATGGCCTGCAGCAATCCCCGGCCGTGGGGCGCGGCATCGCCGAGCACATCGCGCATGGCCGTTATCGCTCGCTCGATCTTGCCGATCTCGGCCATGAGCGCATCGTTGCCGGCAGGCCCCTCGCCGAGGCCAACATCATCTGAGCAAGATCGCCTGAGAAGGAGGCCGCGATGGTCGATCCCGCCTTCGTCCGGACCATGGCCCGCTACAATGCCTGGCAGAACGAGAGCCTGATGGCCGCTGCCGATGGGTTGACCGACGCGGAGCGCCGGCTAGACCGCGGCGCCTTCTTCAAGTCGATCCACGGCACCTTCAATCATCTCCTCTGGGGCGACGAGACCTGGCTCAGCCGCCTGACAGGTTCCGCCAAGCCGCCGATCAGCGGCCGGGACTCCGTAATCTATGTCGATGACTGGAGCGCATTCTGCGCCCGGCGCCGCGAACGGGACGCTGCCATCCTCGCCTGGGCGGATGCGGTCGAGGCTGATTGGCTGCGCGGCACGCTGATCTGGTACTTCGGTCGCGCGGGCCGTGAGATCGGCAAGCCGCGTGCCTTCGTCATCGCTCATATGTTCAATCACCAGACCCACCATCGCGGCCAGATCCATGCGATGCTGACGGCCGCCGGAGCCCGGCCGGAGGACACCGATCTCCTTCTGGTCGACGAAGCACGCTAGGCGGCGACACGTCGATGAGGGGAGGCGCTTGTGCGGCGCCCCTATGGCATAAGCGCGGTGCGCCCTTTTGGGCCCCTCCATCCGCCTTGGATATCAGCCGGCTTTCTCCGCCGAAAGGGGCGTCATTGCGCGCTGCTTCGACGGCTTGTCCCGCTCCTCATGATCGGGCGGAACCGAAGCCGTCGCATGCTGGCTGAGTTTCTGGAACAGGCCGAGGCCGACCAGCGCGAAGATCGCGAGCAGCATCACAAGGCCGGGATAGACGATCTCGCTCAGCGTCTCGCGGGTGGTCTTGGCGATCAGCACCAGCGCTTCCAGCGCCAGCGCTACGATGATGATCGACATGAACTTGGTCAGCGATCCCCGCGCCTCGGCAGGGTGGCGCATCTCGCGGTCGGCCACCACCTCCTCCTCGAACAGGAACTTGCCCACATCGGAGACGGCGACCGCGATGATGATGAGACCGATCGCGTCGAGCATCGTGTCGAGACCGCCATCGCCGGTCCAGAAGCCATGCGCGGTGCGCCAGACGGCGACGCCGATCAGGATAATCGCGGCGCCGAGCAGCGCGAAGGCGATGATGGTGTAGAGCAGCCGGCTGAACAGCGTCATGTCTTCCCCCAATCCGCTTGCGGGCGACAACGGGCGGCAAGCCCCGCCGGTTCCGTCGCGAGGGGCTTCCGGGGTATCGAAAGCGTGCATGGCCGCTCCGGCAGCCGCGGCGATTGCTGGCTCTCGCGATCCATGCTCCAAGCGCTGGACCCCGCCGGAGCGCCCGCCCATGCCCGAGACGACCACACTCCTCACCTTCGCCCTGATCGCGCTCGGCATGGTGCTGACCCCCGGCCCCAACATGATCTACCTGATCTCGCGCTCGATCGCGCAGGGCAGGGC
>NZ_JBFRDQ010000055.1:0-38691 GCF_052113865.1 Allobosea sp. TAB14
GCGAGGCGAGGAGCCTATCAGGTCATGGGCTATCTCGCCGGCGGTATGCCTGGAGGAACGCAGATCTGGTCGAAGGCGGGGCGCACTCGCTGGCTCGGTGACGAGCGCGCCGATTTTCGACGTCACGATGCGCTTCGAGCCGTCCTTCCGAACGGGGCCGAGTTCATCCTGACGGTCTTTTCACAAGGCGAGGCAATCGCAGAGGATGACGGATTTCTGCCGCTACTCGGATCCACCGCTGCGAAAGAGATCTTAGCCCTTTGATCCTTGTTGCAATCTCATCGAGAGTTCAACACGACGCGACACTGACGGTGGAACCCGCACCCTAGAGAACGCTGCCCGCTGAAGCCAGCTTGCCGAGGGAGCATGTCCCTCCGAAGCTGGGAATCGCGCATAATGCGCCCCCAAAAACTCCACATATTTCAACGGATAAGGCGATACATCGTCGCTACGAATCCTTTTGTGAGCCTGGGCGGCACGATCGCGCCGCAGGCGACTTCAACTCATGCGGTGCCGGAGAGAGCCAACCGCATCCTATTCCGCGACGCGTCACTGCGGGTCTTCGTTCCCCAACTGGACGGCTCGAACAGCTTCCAGAGCAACCAGGGCAGCAGCGACCTTTGCGCGCGCCTCCTTGATGTCGGCCATGACCAAGCAGTCATTCCGGTGGATATGGGAAGCGCTGGCCGAAGATAAACGGCGCCGGCACACTCCCGCCATGCCCGGCGCAATTCGATCATGCGACCTTTGCCTGTCGGCACCTTGCTTCTTTGCAAAATCCCTCGTTGCCGAGCGCCCGGCAATCGGCTATCCASCYTYCACGGTTTGCGCCCGTAGCTCAGCTGGATAGAGCGTTGCCCTCCGAAGGCAAAGGTCACACGTTCGAATCGTGTCGGGCGCGCCAACTAACTCTTTGAAATTGCAATGCTTTTTCTGTGCGAGCGGTCGGGCGAAAGCGGTCAGAATTGCTGAATAGCCACCCGACAGCCACCGTGGGCAGCTCCACACGCGGCTCTAGCAGCTGTTTACCGGCAGAGCATCAGTCGCGGATGGCCTGCCGTTTGTGCGCGCGTCCGAGGCGCAGGAAAGACGGCGTCGAGGTCAGATCGAGCCGGCAGCCCTCAAAATGCCGGCCGCTCATGTTCGCGATCCGAATGGAGCGGATCACCGGGATCGCGTTCTGGTAGGATGCGTATGTAAAGCCCGTAGCAACGTCCGGAAYGATCTCTGGATTGCTTTGCGTCTGGCTATCGCCGTTTCCGGCTCCTTCCAGGTTATCAATGTGCGCGTTATCCATCAGCCAGCTCCCCGGGAAGGGAGATTAACGGGCTTCTCCGAAACGGAAAGGCCTGAGCAAGCGGCACCCGCTTAGTCTATCGGGGCAGTTGATGGCGATGCAACTTCGCAAACCCGGCGCATATCGGCGCCAGGCTTTGCCGCTGGACCGGTGACAAATTGCCGGTTCCCAGCTGCACGTGGGTCGCGCCGCAACCCGAGATTGGGCACTCGCCCGAAACCGGACACTGGTTTCATAGCGCCCCATGACTGCAACAGATCTAGTCAGCTCGGATGCGCGCAGAACGCCGCGATCATGGCCGTTTGCTAGGACATTCAAAAAATCGATGCGGCCAGGTTGTGCCGTTGGCGTTCGCGTCTCAATGACAACTTTTGCGTTGTCTAACAGGGTGTAGGATAGCCGACGCTGTTATGTTTGGGCTGGGGATGCCCTTTATTGACCGGCTCGCGCCATAAGCCGCGGAGCTGCCGGCCGCATCGCGTGCAAGGAAGCCGGTGCCGTGGGCGGGCGAGGCTGAAAGGTTGGTGAAAGCTTGGCGGCCTAGGAAGCCGATGCATGGTCGGAGAGCTTCCACTCAAGAGAAGCGCTTCCGAACGAGGAAACGAACAAGGAGTAGCCTTATGCGCGCGCAGACTCTCATCCGCTCGATTGCTTTCGCTTCGCTTTTTGCCGCGTCGACCGCGGCGCTGGCCGCCGACAAGGTGACCATCATGGTCGGCGGCTATGAGAAGCAGATCTACCTGCCGGCCAAGCTCGCCGAGAGTCTCGGTTATTTCAAGGATGAGGGCCTCGAGGTCGAGCTCCTCAACGAGGCGGCCGGCGTCGATGCCGAGAACGAGATGCTGGYCGGCGTGGTCCAGGGCGTGGTCGGCTTCTACGACCATTGCGTCGACCTGCAGTCCAAGGGCAAGTTCGTGATGTCCGTGGTGCAGTTCAGTCAGGCGCCAGGTGAGGTCGAGCTGGTTTCGTCGAAATATCCGGACGTCAAATCGATGGCCGATCTGAAGGGCAAGAATCTCGGCGTCACCGGGCTCGGCTCGTCGACCAATTTCCTGACGCAGTATCTGATGATGAAGTCGGGCGTGCAGCTCGGAGACTTCACCTCCGTCCCGGTCGGCGCCGGCGCCACCTTCATCGCCGCGATGCAGCAGGACAAGATCCAGGCGGGCATGACGACCGAGCCGACGATCTCGCGCCTGCTCTCGACCGGAGAAGCGCGCATCCTCGTCGACATGCGCACGGTCGAGCAGACCAAGGCGGCTCTGGGCGGCACCTATCCCGCCGCTTCGCTCTACATGACGACGGCCTGGGTCGAGAAGAACAAGCCCATCGTGCAGAAGCTGGCGAACGCCTTCGTCAAGACGCTGAAATACATCGGTACCCACAGCGCCGAAGAGATCGCCGACAAGATGCCGAAGGACTATTACGTCGGCAACAAGGAGGCCTATGTGAAGGCTCTGGCCGACGGCAAGGCGATGTTCACCACCGACGGCGTCATGCCGCAGGGTGGCCCGGAGACGGTGCTGGCCGTGCTCTCCGGTTTCTCGAAGAACATCAAGGGCAAGCAGATTGACCTGTCGAAGACCTACACGACCGAGTTCGTGAAGAACGCCAAGTAAGGCGGGTCTCGCAGCCAGACTCTCCGCGGGCGGTGGCTCTGCTCCGCCCGCTCCCCTTCGGCCTATCCCTATCCCGCCGCTTTCGCGGCGAAGGAGGCTCCATGCCTGCAATCGAGGCGAGCGCAAGCCCGGCGGTCGAGCTGATCAATGTCAGCCGCCGCTTCCTGACCCCGGACGGCAAGTCGATGACGGCCATCCGCGACTTCAACATGAGCGTCGCCCGCGGCGAGTTCGTCGCAGTGGTCGGCCCGACCGGCTGCGGCAAATCGACGACGCTCAACCTCGTCACCGGCCTCGCCAGGCCGTCGAGTGGCGAAGTCCGGCTCTTCGGCGGCCCGGTCGACGGCATCGATCCCCGGATCGGCTTCGCCTTCCAGACGGACGCGCTCTTTCCCTGGCGCAGCGTCATCGACAACGTCGTGGCCGGCCCGCTCTTCCGCGGCAAGCCGCGCGAGGAGGCCTATGCGAAGGCCCGCGAATGGCTGGCCCGGGTCCATCTGAGCGGCCATGAGAGCAAGTACCCGCATCAGCTTTCCGGAGGCATGCGCAAGCGCGTCTCGCTGGCTCAGACCTTCATCAACGAGCCGCAGATCCTGCTGATGGACGAGCCCTTTTCCGCGCTCGACGTGCAGACGCGGGTGATCATGCACGACGTGCTGCTCGGATTGTGGTCCGAGGCGAAGGCCTCCGTGATCTTCGTGACGCATGATCTCGAGGAAGCCATCGCGCTGGCCGACAAGGTCTATGTGCTCACCGCCGGCCCCGCGACCGTGAAGTCGGTCTATCCGGTGGCGCTGCCGCGCCCGCGCGTGGTCGCCGAGATCCGCTACCAGGAGGACTTCATCGCCCTCTCGCGCACGATCTGGGACGATCTGCGCGACGAGGTCGAGCGTGGCGCCGCCCGCGACGAAGCCGTGGCTGCCTGAGGAGATCGATCATGACCGATATAGCCCTCACAGCCGACACGACCTTCCGGCCCGGCACGTCGGATGCCGAAATCGAGGCGGCCGCCGCCAAGGCCGCCCGCAACCGCCGCCGCACGGTCCTGTTCTGGCGCTGGGTGATCCTCTTCGTCCTGCTCGGCGGCTGGGAAGCGGGCGCCCGGCTCGGCATCATCGACGAGTTCTTCTTCTCGCGCCCGAGCGCGATCTGGGAACGGCTGGTCGACTGGGTGGTCAAYGGCACCTCGGAGGGCCCGCTCTGGCTCCACCTCTGGGTGACGATGGAGGAGGCGCTGGCCGGCTTCGCGCTCGGCTCGGTGACGGGCATCGTCGTCGGCATCGCGCTCGGCCGCAACCGGATGCTCTCCGACATCTTCTCGATCTACATCAAGCTGATCAACTCCGTCCCGCGCGTCGTCCTGGCGCCGATCTTCATCATGATCTTCGGGCTCGGCCTCGCTTCCAAGGTCGCGCTGGCCTTCGTGATGGTGTTCTTCGTCGTCTTCGCCAATGCCTTCCAGGGCGTGCGCGAGGCGGACCGCAACCTGATGGCCAATGCCCAGATCCTGGGCGCGAAGGGATGGCAGCTCACCCGTTCGGTGGTGATCCCCTCGGCCATGAGCTGGATCTTCGCATCGCTGCATGTGAGCTTCGGCTTCGCGATCATCGGCGCGATCGTGGGCGAGTTCGTCGGCTCCCGCCACGGCATCGGCCTGCTCATCAACATCGCCAAGGGCACCTTCGATGCGGCCGGCATGTATGCGGCGATCGTGGTCATCATGATCGTGGCGCTGGCGGCGGAATATCTGATGACGCTGGTCGAGAACCGGCTGGCGACCTGGCGCCCGGCGCCCCTTCACGACACTCAGTGAGGCTCCTCCCGTGGCGTGCCATCTCGGTCCGCCACGGGCAGTTCGACCAGGACGCGCAGCCCCGGTCCGCCGGATCTGTCGGAAAGCGAGATCGTCCCGCCATGGGCCGCGACGATCTCGCGAACGATCGCGAGTCCGAGCCCTGTTCCTTCGACCGTCGCCGGAGCGAGCCGGTGGAAGCGCTCGAAGACGCGTTCCCGCTCCGCCTCGGGAATGCCCGGCCCCTCGTCCTCGACGATCAGCAGGGCCTGCGTGCCCTGCCGGTCGAGCGTCACGCGCACGGCGCCCCCGGAGGGCCCGTGGCGAAGCGCGTTCTCGACCAGATTGACCACGAGCTCCCGCAGCAGCGTGCTGTGGCCGACCAGAGGGAGGGTACCGACCTTGTCCTCGAAGGAAAGATCCACGCTTCGGTCGAAAGCGATGCCGGCCAGGCTCTCCAAAGCCGCGCGCGCGATGACGGCGAGATCGATCCGTTCCTTGCGCAGGGCGGCTCCACCGGGCTCCGCACGCGCCAGCGTCAGCAACTGATTGACGAGGCGGCCCATGGCGTCGATGCCGCCGTCGATCGCGGCCAGCGCGTCGCCTTTGCCCGCGGAGGTCTCCTCGCGCAGCCCGGTCGCGGCCTGCGTCTTGAGCACGGCGAGCGGCGTGCGCAACTGGTGCGAGGCATCGGCCACGAAGCGCCGCTGCAGATCGATGTAGCGTTGCACGCGCGCAAAGGCCTGGTTGAGCGCATCGATCAGCGGCTGCAGCTCGGTCTGCACATCCTCCCGCCGCAAGGGTTGCAGGGAGCCGGGATCGCGCGACTGCAGGGCATTGCGGACCCGCAGGAGCGGCGCAAGGCCGCTGCGGAGCCCCAGCAGCGCCAGCAGGGCGGCGATGCAGACGAGGATCGCCTGGTCGCGCAGCGACCTCAGCCAGAGCTCCCGGACCAGCCGGTCACGCCCGTTCAACGTCGCGGCGACGATGACGAGCGCGTTGCCCCCGGCGGTTTCCGAGATCACCGGCTGTGCGAGAGCCACGCCCCGGATATCGTCGACGCGGAAACGCGCATTGTAGAAGACGGGCTGGAGATCGCGCGGCGGCTGAGGCGGCATCTCGATATCCGGAAATCCGGCGATCAGCTGTCCCGTGGGCGACAGCACCCGATAGATCACCCTGTCGCGATCCGGCGAGGCGAACATTTCCAGCGCCGAAGGCGGGATCAGCGCCTCGACGCGCCCGTCGGTTTCGCGAACCTGCTCGGCAATCACACGCGCCGAGGCCAGCAGCATGCGATCGGTGATCAGATTGGCCACGGTTTCGGCGCTGCGCTGTGCCGTCCAGCCGTTGTAGACGACGATACCGGCCAGAGGCAGCAGCAGCCAGCCCAGCAGCTCGGCGCGCAGGCTCCTCGAGCCGGATGCGA
Organism: Allobosea sp. TAB14; assembly: GCF_052113865.1. Lineage (NCBI taxonomy): Bacteria > Pseudomonadati > Pseudomonadota > Alphaproteobacteria > Hyphomicrobiales > Alloboseaceae > Allobosea > Allobosea sp. TAB14. The sequence continues at coordinate 6,138 of NZ_JBFRDQ010000055.1, forward strand.
AAAAGGGGGAACCGGCTTTTCGCAAGAACCCTGCTCTCACTGTCTAGATGCGTCGCCGCTTCGGATTTCCGGCTCTAGCCGGCAGTCTTTCTCAACGCATAGCCGAGCCCGCGCAAGGTGCCGATCGCAATCGGGCCATCGCCCAGCTTTTTCCGGACGCGGTGGACATAGATCTCGATCGCATTGTCGGTCGCGTCGTCGTTGAGACCGAAGACCGTTTCGGTCAGGGCCGCTTTCGAGACCACGCGCCCCGACGCCAGCAGGAGGGCTTCGAGAACGCTGTACTCCCGCGCCGTCAGATCCAGCGGAGTGCTTTCGAGCTTGAACTGGCGGCTCTCGGTTTCCAGGACCAGAGGCCCGAAAGCGGGGTGAGGAACGCGGCTGTCCTGCTTGCGGCGTAGCTGGGCCCGGATACGGGCTTCGAGCTCCTGCGGATCGAAAGGCTTGACCAGATAGTCGTCGGCTCCGGCGTCGAGCCCGGCCACCCGGCTCGAAACCGCGTCATTGGCGGTCAGGATGATCACGGGAGTGAGTCCGCGCCGCTGCCGGAAGCGCCGCAGCAGCTCCAGGCCGGTCATGTTGGGCAGTCCGATATCGAGGATGATCAGATCGTAGAGCTGCGTCGCCAGCGCGGCATCCGCATCCGCGCCGTCATAGACTGCATCGACGACATACCGGCTCTTGCGCAGCAGGCGGGAGAGCCAGTCGGCGAGCTCGCGATTGTCCTCGATCAGCAGGATGCGCATGGCGGGCAGAGTGCCATTTCACGGCGCCGAGAACCAGCTTCTCCGCGAAGATGAGTTTCGTTCGCGGCCTGGCAGCACTGTCTGTCCTGCCGTTCCTCTCGAGTGGCGGTGGCGGTTTTGTCGCTGCTCTGCTCGCCGGAGTTTTAGCAATAGCGCTCAGCCTGTCCGGCGTCGGCTACCTTTGTGGGCTGTGGGCACGCTACAGTTTGAAGGCGCCGTTCTTCTTGAGCCCGACGGCCGCCCTCGGCCGGATTACTCGACTGGGTGACGGGCGCGATCCTGCTCGGAGCCTTGGTGCTCGCCTCTGACCTCATGTTTGGCTGTCAGACGAGCGATGTCGGCGTCACGATGATCTCGTTGACGCAGACATGCGGCGGCAGTGTCGCGACGTGCAGTACGAGGCCGGCGATATCCTCGGGGCGAAGCATCCGGGCCCGCACCTCGTCGCTCATCTTGACTGGCCGCTTGTCCATCAACGGCGTCAGCGTATCGCCCGGCGAGAGTACGCAGGAGCGGATGCCGTGCACCCCGTGCTCGATATTGATCGCATGGCTCATGGCGACGACCCCACTCTTGGCGGCCGTATAGACCGGGCCGGGGCCGGCGCTGAGGACATGCGCCGCCAGCGAGCCGATATGGATGAGGACGCCGCCGCCCTGCGCCTGCATCACCGGCAGCACCGCCCGCGAGAGCTGCAGCGCGCCGCGCAGATTGGCGTCGAGCAGCAGGTCGACCGAATCCGGCGTCAGTTTGGACCAGGAGCGGTCGGGAATGTTCGTGCCGGCGTTGCTGACGAGGATGTCCAGCGAGCGGCCGGCGAGGAGCGCGAGCGCCTGCTCGATGGCCGCGACATCGGCCACGTCGGCGGGGGCGACGATCGCCTCCCCGCCTTCGCCCGCGATGCGCGCGGCAAGTTGCTCCAGCGGCTCCGCGCGCCGGCCGGTCAGCGCGACCGTTGCGCCGGCGCGGCTCAGGGCAAGCGCCGTGGCCTCCCCGATGCCGCTGGCTGCCCCCGTTACCCAGGCGGTCTTGCCGGCAAGGATCTTCCCGCTCGCGCTCACAGCGGCCACCCGTGCTCGTCGGCCAGCGCCGTCATCACGCCGCGCAGCTCGGCCAGGCCGCGCATGCGGCCGATCGCCGGGTAACCCGGGAAGGTCGGCTTGCCGATGTCGTCGAGCAACTCGTGGCCGTGGTCGGACCGGAAGGGGATGCGCCAGTCGGCTTGTCCGGCGGACTTGCGCCGCGCCTGCTCGCGCAGCAGGACCCGGATGACCGCAACCATGTTGGTATCGCCGCCGAGATGATCGGCTTCCATGAAGGAGCCGTCGGGATCGTTGGCGACGTTGCGCAGATGGGCGAAATGGATCCGATCGGCGAAGCGCTCGGCGATCGCGACGGGATCGTTCTTTGGATTGGCCCCGAGCGAACCGGTGCAGAAGGTCAGGCCGTTGGAAGGGCTGTCGACCGCACTGAGGATCGCCTCGAAATCCTCCATCGAGCCGGCGATGCGGGGCAGGCCCAGCAGAGAACGAGGCGGATCGTCCGGGTGGATCGCCATGCGGATGCCGACCTTCTCGGCGGTCGGGATGATYGCTTTCAGGAAGCGGATGAGATTGTCGCGGAGCTGTTCGCGGCCGATGCCTTGATAGCGTTTCAGCATGACGCGCAGACCCTCGATGTCGTAGCGGTCATAGGCGCCCGGCAAGCCGGCCATGATCGTGGCGAGCAGGCGGTCGCGGTCTGCTTGCGTCGAGGCGTCGTACCATTCCTTGGCGCGGGCCAGCACTTCGGGCGAGACGTCGGCCTCCGCACCCTCGCGCCGAAGCATGAAGCAATCGAAGGCGGCGAACTCATGCGCGTTGAAGCGCAGGGCCATGGCGCCGCTCGGCAGCTTGTGACGCAGCACGGTCCGGGCCCAGTCGAGCACCGGCATGAAGTTGTAGCAGATGATGTGCACGCCGGCCTCGGCGAGGTTCACCATCGACTGGCGGAAGCGCTCGTAGAGCGGCTCGACATCATCAGCCGCCAGCTTGATCTTCTCGTGGATCCAGAGGCTTTCGACGACGCTCCAGCGCAGGCCAAGCTCGGGCCTGGCGGCAATGGCATCGAACCGATCGCGGATCTGCTCGCGCGTCCAGACCTCGCCGGCCGGCACCTCGTGCAGGGCCGTCACCAGCCCGGTCGCGCCCGTCTGCCGGATGTGATCGAGGGGGATGATGTCGTTGGGGCCCCACCACCGCCAGGTCTGTTCCATGGTCTCGCGCTTTCTCAGATAGGCATGTTCAAGGGGATTTCGGCGGCGTGCCGCCGGGCTGGGGAGGCGAATCCTCGAAGAATTCGGCGTGGTCGACGGCGATCTTCTCGAGCGCCAGCGAAGCGCTGTGCAGATGGGTCTCCATCAGCGCCACGGCTCCATCGGCATCATGCGCGAGCACGCATTTCACCAGCTGCTCATGCTGGTGGAAGATCATTTCGAGCCATTCCTGGCTCTCCAGCGAGAGATAGCGCAGGCGATCGAGCTGGGTTTTCATCGAGAGAATGAAATCCCAGACATGCGGATGCCCGGCGATCAGCATGAGCGCTCGATGCAGATCCTCATCGGAGCTGAAGAACCCATAATGGTCGCGGCGCGTGATGATCCTGGCCTGCTCCTTGAGCAAACCGTTCAGCACGCGCTCCTTCTCGTGGCCCGTAGCGAGGGCGGCGCTGCGCACGGCGCGGCATTCCACGGTTTGCCGCACGAATTGCGCATCGCGAACGGCCGATAGCTGGATCGGCGCGACGAAGCTGCCGACCTGAGGGACGATGGAAAGCAAGCCCTCGACGGAAAGGCGGTGAAAGGCCTGGCGGACCGGTGTCCGGCTCAGGCCGTAATGCGCCGCCATCTTGATCTCGGACAGCGCCTCTCCCGGCCGCAACTGGCCCGTGAGAATGCGCCCGCTCAGGTCGTCATAGACCTGGGTGACGGTCCAGCGGCTCTCGGCTTTCGGGACCACGACCATCGGGCGTCAATGCGCGGCGTTGCTGATGGTGCTGAGGAAGCGCTTGGCGCGCTCGCTCTTTGGGGCCGCCAGCATCTCGCGCGGGTTGCCCTCCTCGACGATCTTGCCGCCGTCCAGGAAGACCATGCGCGTGCCGACATCGGCCGCAAAGCGGATCTCGTGCGTCACGACCAGCATGGTCCGGCCTTCCACGGCAAGGTCGCGCATCACGGCCAGCACTTCGCCGACGGTCTCGGGGTCCAGCGCCGAGGTCGGCTCGTCGAACAGCAGGATATGCGGATTGGTCGCGAGCGCGCGGGCGATCGCGACGCGCTGCTGCTCGCCGCCGGACATCTGCGCCGGATAGGCGTTGATGCGGTGCGACAGCCGGACCTTCTCGAACAGGCCTCGCGCCCGTTCCTCGACGGTCTTGCGGTCCTCGCCATGGACGACGACCGGAGCCAGCATGACGTTCTCCAGCGCCGTCAGATGCGGGTAGAGATTGAAGTGCTGGAAGATCATGCCGATGCGGCGGCGCACGTCGATGATGCTGCGCTGCTTGGCTTGCACGGCCTTGCCCTCGAAGAGGATGTTGCCGCCCTCGATGGTCTCGAGCCCGTTGACGCAGCGCAGGAGCGTCGACTTGCCGGTGCCGGAGGGGCCGATGAAGCAGACGATCTCGCCGGCCTGCACGGTGGTCGAGACGCCGTCGAGGATCGTCCTGTCCCCGAAGCGCTTCACGACATGGTCGAACTTGAGAACGGTGTCGGTCATTGTCCTGCTCCGGCCGTCATGAGGCGGGTGTTGACGTGGAAGCGCCGTTCGAGCGCAGCCCCGCCGAGCGAGATGCCGTAATTGATGAGGAAGTAGATCAGCGCCAGCAGGAGCAGCGGCACGAAGCTGCTACCCATGGTTTCGCGGATCAGGAGGCCGGTCTTGGTCAGCTCGACATAGCCGATGATCGAGGCGAGCGAGGATTCCTTCAGCGTCGCGATATAGACGCCGACCGAGGGCGGCAGGATGACGCGCAACGCCTGGGGCACGATGACGTGGCGCATCATCTGCCAATAGGTCATGCCAGCGGCCCGCGCGGCTTCCCACTGGCCCTTGCCGACGCTTTCGAGCCCGGCCCGGATGACCTCCGACATGGTCGAGCTGGCATGGAGCGCCAGCGCGACGGTCGTTGCAGTGAACGGAGACAGATCGATCCCGAAGACCAGCGGCATGCCGAAGAACACGAAGAACAGCACGATCAGGATCGGGATCGAGCGGAAGAACTCCGTGAACAGCAGAGCCAGCAGCCGCAGCGGCAGAAGCGTGGACATCCTGGCAAGCGCGATCAGCGTGCCGCCGACCGCGCCGATCAGCAGGGCGAGCCAGGACAGCCAGATGGTGACGAGCRCCGCCTTCAGCAGCAGCGGCATGTAGGTGAGCAGTTGCGCGCTCATCGATAGGCCTCCGGCTGGCGGAACAGCCAGCGCCCGATGGCGATGCGTCCGAGGTTCACGATCTGGCAGAGCACGAGATAGACCACCGCTGCGATGACGAAAGTCTCGAAGAAGCGGAACGAGGAGGAGCCGACCGTCTGCATCCAGGACGCGACCTCTTCGACCGCGACGGCCGAGGCCAGCGAGGACGCGAGGATGACGGCGATGAACTGGTTGCCGAGCGGGGCGTAGATCGTGCGGAAGACCTGCGGCAGCACGATGTGGCGATAGAGCTGAAAGCGCGTGAATCCCTGCGAGGCGGCGGCCTCGAACTGGCCGGGCGGCACGGCGACGAGGCCGGCGCGAATGATCTCGGCCATATAGCCGGCGCTGTTCAGCGTCAGCCCGATCAGCGCGGAATTGAAGGGCGACATGCGCAGGCCGAGCTGCGGCAGCGCGAAATAGACGATGTAGAGGATGACCAGCAGCGGCGTGTTGCGCATCACCTCGACATAGAGCCCGCCCGTAAAGCGCAGGAGGCGCGAATCCGAGCGGCGCATCAGGGCGACCCCGGAGCCGATGGCGACGCTCAGCACGATCGCGAGCACGGAGAGCAGCAGCGTCGCCTGAGCTGCGGCAGCGAGATCGCCGAGATAGGGATAGATGCTGCGAAACGAGAAATAATAAGGCACCGATCAGGCCTTCCTGTCCGGCATCGGCTCAACTGGCGCGCCGATGCACTCCGCGGCGGAAGAGCGACGCCCGCGAGGGCGTCGCCGCATGTCGAACTCAGTACTTCGCCTGGATCGGCGGCTGCTCGAAGCCGAACCACTTCTGGAACAGCTTCTTGTTGTCGCCCGACGCATTGAACTGATCGACGAAGAGGTTGAGCACGCGCAGCCAGTCCGCGTCGCCGGCCGGCAGGCCGATGGCGATTTCGGCGCGGGCCAGGTCGCCCTCGGCCTCGCGCAGCTTGCCCGGATTCTCCTTGATAGCGTTGCCGTTGTAGAAATTGTCCTCGGCCATCGCATCGGCCTGGCCGGTCAGCACGGCGTTGAGCTCGTCGGCCTGGGTGTTGAAGCGGATGATCTGGGCCTTGGGCATATTGGCCGGGACGGCGCGCTCGGCGGTGCCGCCGCGCGAGATCGCGACGCGGATGCCGGCCTCGTTGGCCTCGGCGATGGTCTTGTAGGGGCTGTTCGCCGGCAGGAGCAGGCGCATCGTGGTGACGAGATAGGGGTTGGTGAAGGCGATCGAGGTCGAGCGCTCGACGTTGCGGGTGAAGTCCGCGATCGTGACGTCCGCCTTGCGGGTCTGCAGGGCGGTGACGCGCGCCGGGATGTCCGAAATGATGAATTCCGGCTTGACCTTCAGCGCCTCGGCGAGCCGCTTGGCGATGTCGATATCGTAGCCTTCGGGCTCGCCATTGGGCATCACGCGGCTATAGGGCGGCAGGCTGCCGAGGACCGCGATGCGGATCGTGCCGCGCTGGAGGATGCTCTGGAGAATGCCGGGGGCGTTCTGCGCCTGTGCGGAGGCGAGCGTGGCCATGCCGAACAGCCCCACCGCCGCGATACCGCAAAGCGATTTCATGATTCCGCGCTTGGACAACATTGTTTCTCTCCCTTTCCTGTAAGCGGGTCCGGTCAGGCCGGGTTTATTCGTCGAAGGCGAGCTGGACCTTGAGCAGGCGATCGGGGTGCGTCTCGACGAAATCGAAGGCCGCTCGCGCATCGCGCGCGGCGAAGGTCTGCGTGATCATGGCTGCCGGATCGAGGCGGCCGCTTTCAAGCCAGCTCACGACCTCGGGAATGAGCCGCCGGTTCAGGCGCGAGCCGAAGAGCGACAGCTCCTTCCGGACGATGTCCTGCTGGCTGACATTGCAGGGTGCCGGCGAGAAGCCGAGCAGTCCGATGCGGCCGGCGGGGCTGGCGACCCGGCAGGCTTCCTCCAGCAAGGCCGGGATGCCGGCGCCGTCGATCACGACCGAAGGGCCGAGGCCGTCCATTTCCGCTTTCACGGCCTCGGGAACGGAGCGGGAAGGGGAGTGGATGGTGAGATCGGCGCCGAAGCTCTTGGCACGCTCCAGCCGGGCCTCGTCGATATCGACAACGATGCAGCGCGCGCCTTTCAGCTTGGCGACCTGCAGCACGGTGACGCCGACCGTTCCGGCGCCATAGACCAGCACGGTGTCCTCGGCATCGCAGCCCGTCGCGGTCAGCACGTTGGCGGCGACCGAAAGCGGCTCGGCCAGGGCTGCCACGGCAAATGACAGGTCGCGCGAAACCTTCACTGCGTTCTTCGCCGGCAGGATCGCCTCGCTGCTGAAGCCGCCGTCGCGATGGACGCCGATGACCTCGAGTGTGGCGCAAACATTGGGCCGGCCGCGGCGGCAGGGATAGCAATGGCCGCAGGAGACGACCGGATCGGCAACGACATGATCGCCGATCGCGAGCGCCGAGACGCCTTCGCCGATCGCGGTGATCTCGCCGGCGAATTCATGGCCGATGATGCGGGGATAGCGGGCAAAGGGATTGGAGCCGTGGAGAATATGCATGTCGGAGCCGCAGATTCCGGCGCGACGGACACGCAGCTTCACTTCACCCGGTCCGGGATTCGGCCGCGAGCCTGAAATCAGGCTGAGCGCGTGCGGCCGCGCGACGCTGACGGCAATAGACTCCATATCCACCCTAGATCATTTTGATAACGTCTTCTTGTATACAAGTGCACTAGCATTCCAGACGACCGGCTGCAAGCTTGGCGATCGATAGAACGGTCGCCCCACGCCAGTTGAGCTCAATGCGCCAAAGTCCCGCCTGCTGAGGGGACGCGGGCTGCGTTGTGGCGCGAGGCGGCCCTGAGGATTCCACCTTTTCGAATGACCGCGCCGAATGGGAAACAGACAGTGAGTCTGCGCCAAATCTGCTCTGTGGGCGGGTCCCGTTTTCCTGCCCAATCGATGCTTTGTCGTTCTGGTCTCGCTTTGCTTCGGAGGGCATCTGCATATGCGTGACCGCGACACCGCCTTCTGCGAGTTCGGGCAGGCGCGCGAACTCAGGCTTGCACGTGCGGCGTCGCGTTGTGCGCCTGGAAATCCGCCTCGGCGGCGAAGATCTGGTAGAAGATGAAATGGCCGGGCGCGGTACGATCCTCGTGTAGATCAGGTTGTGGGGCTCGTTGCGAACCTGCGCCACGAGCGGGAGCGTAGCCTTGCGCAGCTCGTCTTCCATGCCGGGCTTTGCGCGAACCTCGGCCTCGCATCCAATAGTCTGGGCAGACGGAAGTGATCTCGTTCCTGCGGTGCCGATGTCCCCGCTCTCAATGTAGAGGACTATGGAGCAGACATAGTTCTCATCATCGCCCGAGACGGCACGCCAAACTCCACTTTCACTACTTAAACGCCGCCGATCTCCCCTGAATTGCGGTCGATCGGAGAGCGCTCGTTTCTCTATTGTCTCGGCCGCCGGCTGGTGCCGAGTCCGCTACACGCGTTCATCGATCACGTTCGGAAAACATCGCCGGTGACTTGAAGCTGAGACCGTCTGCTGCCGGGCGGTCCTTCAACGTCAGCTTGTGGCACTGTGACTTCGCCAGCCAATTCAAACCAAAAACAATCCTGGAGTTGCTCGTGAAGCGCCGTGTGAAGGAGACTGATGCAGATGGGCGTTCAATTTGAAGCCAACTGGAAGAAATCGACTGGACCCATCTGACCACCCTTCAAGACAACTTCCAAACCATCCAACTGTTGAACTGCGCTATGGGCGCGGCAAAGCGGTGCTCCATCAACCAGCGGGGCCCGGTAAGATAGGCCCCAGATGTCGAGCGCTTTGATTGCGAGAGTGGAGGTGTCTCCGCCGGCGACGACGAGGCGTGAGATGCGGGCACGGTCCATGATTCTGCGCATCAGACGGCCGGTCTCCTGTGCGACGGAGCGCGGATCGCCCGGAGCGCCGTCAGGTGGCCCTGTGACGAGCATGGTGTCGCCGACGGCGAGGAGTTCCAGGGCTTGCTCAGAGAGCGTCTGCCCATAGGATGGCTCATCGCGCAGCCGGTCGGCATCGACAGGCAGATGCGCGAAGCCGCTCGCGGTTTCGACCTGGGCTCGCGTGACGGGCGAGAGGGAACCGACCAGCGCAAGCACAGGGCCGTACGATCGCGCAACAGGCTGTGACGCAGCCGGCTCCCCCGTCCCTCCCAAGAGTTGCGCCGCCATCCGCGCAACCGAACTCGCACCTACGAACAGTCCAGGCGCGGCATCGAGAGACTTCCGAAGCCGATCGGCGATCACTGTGAGGTCGCTCTCGCGTGACACATCGAAGAGGATGATGTCCCGATCCAGAATATTCGCTGGTCCTGCGCCTTCCAGGGCCCTGTAGTCCACGAGGCTGATCGATCCGAAGCCTTGAAGCCCGAGATGCCGCCTCAGATCGGACTCAACCATCGGCGTGACGGGGTGACGGCTCATCGTCGGGTGCCGGTCGATCCGGTAGACTTCACCATCGCCGGCCGCAGCAAAGAGATGACCGAAAAGGCAGTAGCGGCCGAGATTGGGTTGCCCGCCGATGATCGAGATAGGCCCTTCCGGAAAATGCGGCCTCAACGCCGCGACGGCGGCACCGATGTTGCCGACGTGAGGGGCGCTATCGAAGGTGGAGCAGCACTTGTAGTGCATGATCCGCACGCCGAGCTGCGCGAAGAAGCGGCCGGCGGCGTCGAGCACGGGGCCCATCTCGGTTGGAGGCATCGAGCGGGTCGCACCCGCGATTCCAACCGCGTCGAGAGGTCCGGCAGAGGCCAGTTGCTCCGGGGTGGGAATGCCGAGAAAGAGTAGCGCCCGAAAGCCGCGCTCGGCGAGCATGGCGAGGGTGTCCGTTGCGCCGGTGAAGTCGTCACCGAACCAACCGTAGAAGGGCGGGATTGTCATCTCGGGGTCAGCACGGTTTGGCGCCGAAAGTATCGAGTGCCTGCTTCAGTTCCGGCTGCCTTTGGGCTGCCTCGGATAACGACACGCCCGCGGCCACCGCCGCCCAGGCCTGGCGGATGCTGGCGACGCCGGCGGCTGGCCCGCCCGGATGCGCCAGGATGCCGCCGCCTGCCATGAACAGGAGATCGGCATGGCCGATCGCATCCCAGGTCGGCTGCGCCGTTCCGGCCCATTGGCCGGAGGAGAAGGCGGGCAGGACCCGGTCATCTAGGTCTTCGGTCAGCGGCGTCACGCAGTCGCGTGCTGAGGAGACGACTTCTTCGTCCTCCTGCGCAAATTTACCCTGCACGCCATGGACATGCATGTGGTCGACGCCAGCCAGTCGCCAGAGCGTCTGATAAGCCTGAAAGGAGATGCCGAGCCAGGGATGGCGTGAGACCGCGCCATAGCCATTGCGATGGCCGTGCAAGGCAAGATCGGTCGAGCGGCGCAAGGTCTCTATGCCGGAGAAGCCGCACCAGTTCAGGCTCGCCATCACGCAGGTGCCACCTTCGCGCGCCACGAGATCGGCATGGCGCCTCATCGCGTCGGTCTCGTCCGTGATGTTGAACGCGATCATGACCTGTTTCCCGGTTCGGTCGGCATGGCGGCGGACCGCCGCCATCACCGCCGGGATGCGTTCGGCGAGTGGCGCATGGTCCGGGTTGGCTGAAATCTCGTCATCCTTGATGAAGTCGAGGCCGGCGGCGCAGAGCGTCGCGACGAGTTCGGCTGTCTCATCCGGGCTCAATCCGACATTGGGCTTGATGATCGAGCCGACCAGCGGGCCCGCGTCCACGCCGGTGAGCCTGCGGGTGCCGGCGATGCCCTGCGCAGGCAGCGCGAAGCGCCGGCGATAGCTCTCAGGAAGACGGATGCTGTCCAAACGCAGCCCGGTGGTCTCGCCGAGGTCGAAGAGATTGCCGGCGACGATCGAGGCGAGCGTGGCCAGATTGGCGCCGACATTCGAGACCGGGAACGAGATGGAGACCTGAGCCCGCCGATAAGGGCCAGAGACGCCTTTGCGGGCGAGCCAGGCATTGGGAAGGCTCGGCGTCGCGGCGGCCGCGAACTCCTCCACCTGTGTGACAACGGCCCGCGTACGATTGCGCAATTCGTCGGTTTCGCCAGCGACACGGGTGAAGGTGCCGCTTGACTGCTCGCCGGCCATAATCTCGGCGACGCGCGCGGGATCGAGCGGCGTCTCGATCAGGTAGCTGGCTTCGAAACGGTCATGGTTCATCATGCCCGCGTCACCGCTTTGCTGCGGCAAGCTTCGTGAGATCGGGGAAGGGCCGTACCGGATCCTTGCCGTCCCAGCCTTCAGATGCCTCGCGGATCAACCGGAACATCTCGCCCTTGGGCCCCGCCACTTCCGACAGCTCGATCACGGTGCCCGGGTGATAATGCGTATCRAAATAGATGAAGCGGCCGCGCTCGCCGACCTCGCCGCTCATCACCGGCTTGAAGCCTTCCGCCAGCAACCGCTCAAGGTCTGCGTCGTAATCCGACGTCCAGTAGGCGACGTGCTGCAGGCCGCTATGGCCGGCATCGGTGAAGTCCTTGTACATCGACGGCACGTCGTTGCGGCACTGGATCAGTTCGATTTGGAGCGGCCCTGAATTGGCGAGTGCCACGGAATTGTGCGGCTCATGGGTCTCGCCCTTGTAGCGGTAATTCCGGATCGGAACCTTGGGATTGTAGAAGAAGGGGCCGACGCCGAGTACGCGGCTCCAGTAATCCATCGCGGCCTCGATATCAGGCACGACATAGCCGGCCTGGCGGATCTGGCCGAAAAAGCGGCTCATGGTGATGACCTCGATGCAAGCAGTTCAGAATTTCAGGAAGCCGGTGGAGAGCCAAGGGAAGGCGGCGACCACGACAAGGCCGATCAGCAAGGCCAGCATGTAGCCCCAGATGTATTTGAGGCCGTCGTCGGGATTGACCTTGGAGATGGCGCAGGCGCCGTAATAGCCGACGCCGAAGGGCGGGGCGAAAAGGCCGATGCCCATCGCGAAGATCACGACCATGGCATAATGGACCTCATGCACGCCAACTTGCTTGGCGATAGGGAAGAGCAGCGGCCCGAACAGCACGATCGCCGGGATGCCTTCCAGCACGCTCCCGAGAATGATGAAGGCCAGGATCGAGATGGCGAGGAAGCCCCAGCCTCCGCCGGGCACCGACGACATGGCGCGGGCCAGATCCTGCGAGAAGCCCGATTGCGTCAGCCCCCAGGCCATCGCGGTGGCGCAGCCGACGATGAAGATGATCGCGCCGGTGAGCGAGGCTGTGTCGACCAGCATCTTGCCGAGGCGGCGGACATCGAACTGCCGATAGATCAGGAGCCCCGCCAGCACGGCATAAGCGATACCGATGGTCGAAACCTCGGTCGCGGTGGCAACGCCTTCGACGACCGCGGCGCGGATGACGAAGGGCAACGCAATCGCGGGGAGCGCGATGAGGCAGAGCTTGGCGATCTCGCGGCTCGAATGCCGGACCACATGGCTCAGATCTTCTCCACGATAGCGCCACCAGACGACGACGCAGAGCGCGATGCCCAGTACCAGCGCCGGCAGCATGCCGCCGGTGAACAGCGCCGCGATCGAGACGCCGGTGACCGAGCCGATGGTGATCAGCACGATCGAGGGTGGGATCGTCTCGGTCTGGGCGCCGGTGGCGGAGAGCAGCGCGACGAGGTCGCCGGGTTTGGCGCCGCGCTTCTGCATTTCCGGGAAGAGCACCGGGGCGATCGCAGCCATATCGGCGATCTTCGAGCCGGAGATGCCGGAGACCAGATACATCGCGCCGATCAGCACATAGGAGAGCCCGCCGCGGACATGGCCGAGCAGCGAGGCGAGGAACTGGATCATCGCGCGCGCCATGCCGGTCATCTCGATCAGGGCGCCGAGGAAGATGAAGAGCGGGACGGCGAGCAGGATGAGATGGCTCATGCCCTCGTCGAGCCGTCCGACCATGACGAGCATCGGTGTCGAGGTCGTGCAGGCGAGATAGCCGAAGGTGGCGAGGGCGAAGGAAAAGGCGATCGGCACGCCGGAGAAGACGTTGAGGGCGACGACGCCGACGAAGAAGACGATCAGGTTGAGCTTGCCCAGCGGCTTCAGCATTGGGCCGGCGAGCCAGAACAGGGCGACGAGCGCGAGCGTGACGGCGCCCGCCAGCAGCACCGGCTTCCATGAGCCGAAGCGGACGAGGCGCAAGCAGGCGACCACGAGCATCAGGGCGATGCCGATGGGGAGCGCGCCCGCACGCCAGGCATTGGAGATCCCCAGCGCCGGAGTGACAATGAAGTTCTCTTCTTCCGCATACTCCAGCGCATGCGGCAGGATCATCAGCAGAAAGGCGATCGCGGCGGTGACGGCCAGCGCCTCGAGTACCGCACGAGTGCCGGGCGAGACGCGGCTGACAAGGCCGGTCATGCGCATATGCTCGCCACGCCTGAGCGCGATCACCGCGCCGAGCATCGACAGCCACAGGAACAGGATCGAGGCGAGCTCGTCCGCCCAGACCAGCGGCGCGTGGAAGACGTAGCGGGCGGTCACGCCGGCACCAAGAATGACGATCTCGGCGAGCACGATCACCGCCGCGACGAACTCGACCAGTCCGCCGAGGCCGCGCTCGAACCTGTCGGCCGCTCGCGCCAGTCCCGTCAGGGGCAGGCGCGCAGGCTCCTGCAGCGTTGCGCCGTGCACATCCATTCGTCAGCCTCCCGATCGGGTCGCGGTGCTCAGGCGAGCTTGCCTACGGAGCCTTCAAGCAGGTCCCAGGCCTCCTTGCCGAAGCGCTCCTGCCAATCCTTGTAGAAGCCAGAGTCGCGCAGCTTGGCGCGGAAGGAGTTTGGGTCGGTCTTGTTGAACGCGAGACCCTTCGACTGCAGATCGGCCTGGACGGTCTCGTTGAGCTTCTTGATGTCGTTGCGTTGGGCCACGCCGGCATCGTTGATCGCGGCGGCCACGATCTTCTGCACGTCCGGCGGCAGGCCGCGCCAGGCGCGGCCATTGGCGATGAACCAGAAGCCGTCCCAGATGTGGTTGGAGACTGCGCAGCTCTTCTGCACCTCGTAGAGCTTGGCGACCTGAATGATCGGCAGCGGGTTTTCCTGCGCATCGACGATCTTCGTCTGAAGCGAGGAATAAACCTCGGAAAACTGGAGGCTCGCCGGCGACGCATCGAGCGCCTTGAACATCGCGATCGACAGCGGGCTGACAGGCACGCGGATCTTGAGGCCGGCCATGTCCTTGGCGCTCTCGATCGGCCGACCCGAGGTCGTCATCTGGCGGAAGCCGTTATCCCACATCTTCTCGAAAGCGTAGAGGTTCACCTTCTCGATCGCCTGGCGGACATGAGCGCCGACGGGGCCGTCCATCGCCTTCCAGACCTGATCATAGTCGGAGAAAGCGAAGCCCACGGCATTGATCGCCGCGACCGGCACCAGGGTCGCGATGACAAGCGCCGAGGGGGTGAAGAAGGTGATGCCGCCACTGCGGACCTGGCTCAGCATGTCGGTGTCGCCGCCCAGCTGATTGTTCGGAAAGATCTTGATCTCGACGCGCCCGTTCGTCTCCTTGGCGATGCGGTCAGCGGCTTCCTGCGAGCGGATGTTGAGCGGGTGGCTCAGGGGCAGGTTGTTGCCATACTTCAGCTCGATCTCGGCGGCCCGGGCGACGAGGGGCGCTCCAATCAGCGGCAAAGCCGCGCCGATGGTGGCGCCGCGCAGAATCGTCCGACGAGTCACTTTGGTCATGTCATCCTCCCGAATGGCCCTCGATGAGCCTTGTCTTGATCTTGGGGGGAACGATAGAAAGGCAGAATGATCGTCGTCAAACTCAAATACTGATGGTTTYTGATGGATTCGGATGTCGCTAAGCATCCACCCGAACCGACTGTGACCGTGGCCGATCCGCATCGGCGGCGTCAGCTGGCCACGGTCGTCGATGTGGCGCGGCTCGCTGGCGTCTCGACAGCGACCGTGGACCGTGTGCTGAACCGGCGTCCGGGCGTCCGGCCGGTCACGACCGAGAGGGTCCTCAGGGCGGCCGCCGATCTCGGTTATGTACTGGATGCGGCCTTGCCTGCCGGTGCGCTGAAACCGCTGCGCCTCGCCTTCCTGTTGCCGGCTGGCAGTAACCGCTTTCTCGCCGGGCTCGGCCGGCTCGTGGTGGAATCGCGCGAGCGACTCGCGTCCTTCAATATCCGCGCGCGGCTTGACCACATCGACAGCTTCAATCCCGAGCTGCTCGCACAGCATCTTCGGGCGGTCGGCCGCGAGGTCGAAGGCATCGCCTTCATGGCGATCGAGCATCCCATGGTGCGCGAGGCCGTCGACTGGCTCGCGGAGCGCGGCGTGCCAACTGTGACGCTGATCTCCGATATCGCCAATACGCGCCGCGTCGCCTATGTCGGGCTGGACAATCGCGCAGCCGGGCGGACGGCCGGGCAGCTCATCGCGCGCTTCATCGGGGCACGGCCCGCGAAGGTGGCGATGATCGCCGGCAGCCTGAGCTACCGCGCCCATGAAGAGCGCGAAATGGGCTTTCTCTACCTCTTTCGGGAACGTTACCCAGCGATAGAGGTCGTCGGGCTGCGCGAGGGCCATGACGAGGAGGCGCGCAACTACCGTCAGACCAAGATGCTGCTCGCCCGGCATCCCGATCTGGCGGGCATCTACAACATCGGTGGCGGGCCGGAGGGAATTGCACGCGCCCTGAAGGGGATTGCGTCTCCATCTTCGCCAACATTCGGGCGGGCCGCCACCCGCCGGAGGGGACGGCACGGCCCAATATCGAGATCGTGCTGCGCGAGAACCTGCCGTGATAAGCAGCCATTGCGCGTGGCGCTCCRCTTGGCGCTCAGAGATCACAATGCAGCTGGCATGCTACGTCCGCCAGATGGCAGCTATCGGATGTCTGCAGTTGGCCCCTTGCTGACTCGTGGAGCGTCTGCTTTCCGGCAATCCAGTTTGCGCGGCGTACGATTGGCAAAGTTGGCTCATTCCCGACCTCCTGGCCTCCAGTCAATGCACGAATCTTGCGGCTGACGGCGAGCTTTCGCGATCGACGCTTCTGCGGCAAGCCAGCCGCCTGGAAATGCCATCAGCGAAGCAACCTTGGTTGGCTTTGTCAGCTCGAATAGGCCATCCGGGATCGAGTTCAGGCGATTGTGCAACCTTCCATGGCCATCTCCGCTCGCTCGTTTGCCGGAGGGCAATCGCATCGATGCCCTCCATTCATGCCATTTCTCCTGAACGCGTTCACAGGCGCGCTGTGGACGACGACCGGGAAGGGGCTCAATCATGGAAAAAAGCGCGCCGGCCTAAAGCTCGAAAGTTCCGGTCGCGTCCTTCCATTAACGATCTCGTCGGCGGCCATCGCCCCTAAGACCGGCGACAGCGTCGCGCCGCTATGGGTGACCATGACGTAGTAGTTCTCGACACCCGGCACCGGGCCGATGGCCGATAGACCGTCCTGCGGGATCGGCCGCACGGTGACGCGCGCGGCTTCCGGCTTGAGCGGGGCGAGGCCGGGCAGAATGCGCAGCAGGCGGTCGACGAGATCCTGCGCCTGCTCCATGCCGGGATTGACGCCGATCTCCGGCGTCACCGTGGCGTCGGCTGCGCCCCAGTGCAGCATCAGGCGCCCGGCTCCATCCGGCCGGAAGTCGCAGATGGGGCTGGCGATGACGCGCTGGATGCTGGYCGGAACGGGCGGCGTGAAGACGAGGAAACCGATCGTGGGTGCCAATGGCACGTTCGGCGCTGCGGCTCCGACCGTGTCGTTGGACCAGCGCCCGGTGCAGTTGACGACGATGTCGGCATGGAAGGTCTCGCCGCCTTCGCTGCGCACGCCCTTCGCCCGGCCTCCCTCGACGATCAGGCCGGCCACCCTGGTCTGCGTCCGCAATGTCGCGCCATGGCGCCGCGCCGCACTCATCATCGCATGGGCATAGACCACCGGGTCGAGCCAGCCATCGTTTGGGTACCAGGCGATCGGCGCGTCGCCGACGGCCTCGGGCGCGATGTCCGGCTCCAGCTCCAGCAACTGCTTGCGGTCGATCCATTCGGCCGCATAGTCCCAGCTCCGCAGCCGCTCGACCTTGGCCTTCAGCGCGGCTTGCTCGGATTCCGCCCGCCACTCGATGCGTCCGCCACCGTGCCACCAGGGTGTCGCGCCGAACTCGTCCTTCAGCGCCGCATGGGCCCGCATGCCGGCCACGTTGAGGTCGTGATAGGCACGCGGCGTCTTGTTGTTGGAGTTGGTCCAGGCGAAGGAGATGCCGGATGTCCCGCCGCCGACGCGTGTCGCCTCGAGCACGGTGACCTTGGCGCCGGCGCGCGCCAGCCGGTAGGCGACCGACGTCCCGAGGACGCCGGCGCCGACGACAATGATCTCAGTCATGATCCATATCCGCTAGAGAAGGGGGAGGTTCGAATAGACTTACGCCGCGCGCTTCGCAGCCCAGCCGTCGCGCACCAGCGATTTCAGTTCGGCGAGCGACATCGCTTCGAGGCCGATCTCGCCGAGCAGATCGTTTTCCGCCGCGAAATCCCGGCCATAGAGCGCCGAGAAGATGTCGACGCCGGCCTGGTGCAGCGTCGCGGGCCGGCCGGCGAGCTTGCCGAGCAGCACTGTCGGATGCAGGCCGAAGGGGGCGTCCTCCAGGACATAGCGCGTGTCGATACTGCTCGGTCCGTTGCCGCCATTGCCGCGGGCAGCGAGCTGGCGCGCCATCTCGCCGACCGGTCCGGGCTCGACATGGAAGGAGAGATTGTAGTGCTCTCGGATGGTGCGGACCTTGTAGCCGGCGGCTTCCGCGATGGCGAGGCGCTCGGCGTCGAGGGCTTCGAGCAGGCGGCCGACGGAATCGGTGTTGTTTTCGTTCTGGCCCCAGGTCTCGCCATGCTCCATGYGGGTGAAGTTGCACAGCGCGATGCCGAGATGGTTCTGCGGGTTGAGATTGGACAGCGAGATCGCCAGCGCGTCGTCGCGCTGGACGAAGCGATCGCCGAACAGCTGCTGGCAGATTGTCAGCCCCCGCTTGGAGGCCGAGACGGGAATCGTCGCGATGTCGACCTTCGAGCGGACGGTCGAGACGTTGACGCTGGCATCGCCGGTCCTGCGCCCGGCGGTCACCGTCGTGCCCCAGACGACGACCGGCACGTCGAGCCCGCGCTCGGCGATCTTGCGGGCGATATAGAGGCCGCTGAACGAGGTGTGGGAGCTGACGATGACGACCTGCCCGACCGCGAGATGCGGGGCGGCGGCGTCCATCGCCGCGCGGTGGCCATTGGCCGGCAGGGCGAAGAGCACCGCCCCGGCCCCGGCGACCGCCTCGGCGGCGCTCGCGGCGATCTTGACCGGGAAGCTGCCGGTCAGGCTGCCGGTCGCCGTCAGGGGTTCGCCCTTGGCGAGGCTCCGGCCGCTCTTGCCGGATGGCGACCACAGCACCGGCTCGTGGCCGAGGGAGGAAAGAAGGGCGGCATTGCCATAGGCAATCGAGCCCGCACCGAGCACAGCGACACGCATCGTCTTGATCCTTGGGAGTTTTGTTGGGGTGGTCTGGGTGGACCGGGCAAGAGCGCCCGGTCCGTCGCAACGAGGCCCGGGACGTCAGTAGGTGTAACCGGCCTTTTCCATGTACTGCTTCGCCAGGTTGAAGTCGTAGGCGATCGGCTTCAGCAGGTCTTGGTCGTAGAATTCCGAGGTGAAGGGCATCGGCACCGTGCCGGGCTTGCCGAAGCCGGCAACGACGTTCTTGATGATCTGCTCACGCGGGATCATGTGGCTCATCGCCTTGCGGACATACATCGCCGCTTCCGCGGCGCGGCTGGGGTCCTTCTTGCCGAGCGGCGTCTCGACGCCGGTGCCGAAGACCGGATGGTTCAGGTTGAGGCAGGTCTGCATCCACTTGAACGAGTCGAAGCGATTGACCTTGCCCCATGACGGATCGACGGTGCTGAGYAGGCCGCCGACATCGTACATCGGGTCATGCGCGTCGATGGCGCCGGATTTGATGGCGCTGAGCAAGGCATCGGCGCCCTCGATGTTGACGACGTAGAAGGTCTTGACGTTGCCGTCGGTCTTTCGCCAGTAGTTCTCGTTCTTGCTGTATTTGTAGGCCTTGCGCGAGGGGTCGAAGCCCTGCGGGATCCAGGGCCCGGTGCCGACGCCGCCCTTCGCCGCGAAGACCTTGCCATCCGAGGTCTTGACCGGGAAGGTGCCGAGCCAGGTCGAGATGACGTGGCCGCGCAATTCCTCCGGCTTGATGTCCTTGTAGGCATGCTTCGGCATGATCGCGATGACCGGCAGCAGGAAGTCGTAGAACAACATGTTCGGTTGCGGCAGCGTCACCGTGATCTCGTGCGTGCCGGTGACCTTGTAGGCGTCGCGCGAACCCATCACCGCTGACAGCGTCGCCTGGAACAGGCTCGCATAGGTCTTGTCGATGATCGTGTCCCAGGTGAACTTGACGTCCTCGGCGGTGAACTCCTCGCCGGAATGCCATTTCACGCCCTTGCGCAGGCTGATGACCCAGCTCTTGCCATCCTCCGAGCCTTTGACCGTTTCAGCCAGCGCCGGGACAAGCTTCTTGTTGGCCCAGCTGTCATATTCCATCAGCGCGTTGTAGACCGGGCCGAAGATGTTGGATTCATTATAGCCGCTGCCATACATCGGGATGAGCTGGCTCGGCGGCTGCCAGGAGGCGAAGGTCGCGGTGACGTCACCGGTCGCGCCCTCGATCGACCAGTCCTCCGGCCGCGGATAGAAGACCGGGTTATAGGTCGTCGATTCCATCCCCTTCAGCTTCGGATTGGTGATGATCACCTCTTCCGGATAGAAGACGAAGTGCAGCGGCTCGATCTCGTACCAGCGCTTCACGAAGGCGGCCATCGCCGTTTTGCGGTCCTCGGGCGTGATCGCGCGTGAATATGTCTCGATCGCCGCGTCGATCTGCTGGTCGGCGAYGCGATAGTAGTTCTGCCCGTTCGGAGGCACGTTCTTGCTGTGGAACAGCGCCTCGGGGCTTGGCGCCAGCCCGTTATAGTAGATCCGCTCCGAATACATGTCGAAGCCACCCTCGACATGGGTCTTGCCGCTGTCGTTGGCGCGCCGCGCGATGACCACGGAAGGCGGTTGGTAGCTCGCATTGACGTCGATGCCGAGCCGCGCGAACTGCTTGCCGATCAAATCGGTCCAGATCATGCGCGATTGCAGGTTGTTGAAGATCATCAGATAGAGCTTGAAGTGGGGCGGCTTCGCCAGAGCGGGCTCGGGCAGGCCGCCGGCGGCGAGCGCAGCGGCCCCTGCGCCGGTCCATTTCAGAACGTCACGTCGCGTCGATTTCTCAGACATCGTTGTCCCCTCTTCTGGTTGATTGGAAACGGAAGTGACGGTGTCGCTCAGGCCTGGAAGCGCGCCGGGCGGAACGCCTCCAGCTCCGGCCGCTGGCGGCCATGCAGCACCTCGTCTGCCACGGCCTGGCCGAGGAAGGGCGAGAGCGTGACGCCGCTATGGGTGACGACGACGTAGTAGCCGTCGACCCCGCGTGCCGGCCCCACCGTCGACAGCCCGTCCGCCGGAATCGGCCGCATCGTGGTGCGCACGGCCTCGGCCTTGACGCCCTTCAACCCCGGCAGGATCTCGGCGGCGCTGGCGATGGCGATCCGCGCCTCCTCGCAATCCGGCGTGCGGCTTTCCAGTGCGGCGAAGCGGTCGTCGAGCGAATCCTTGCGCACCATCAGCCGCCCGGCACCGTCCGGCCGGACATCGACATCGGGGGCGTGGAAAGGTCGGCGCAATGCGACGCCGACCGGCGGCGTGAACACCAGGAAGCCGATCGTCGGCGCGAGCGGCACGTTCGGCGCGGTCTGGCTCACCGTCTCGTTCGACCAGCGGCCGGTGCAGTTGATCACGAGATCGGCCTCGTGGAGCGCGCCGCTTTCGTCCCGCGCGCCGACGACGCGGCCATTGCGCGTTTCCAGCCCGGTGATCCTGACGCCGGTCTTGAGCGCGGCACCGTAGCGCTGGCGCGCGGCACGCAGCATGGTGCCGGCATAGAGCACAGGATCGACCCAGCCCTCCTCCGGGCAGAACACGATCTGGGCCTCGTCCGGAACCGAATCGAGGGCGATTTCCGGCTCGAGCTCGCCGAGGCGCTTCTTGTCGATGAACTCGGCCGCGTAGCCCCATTCGCGCAGCCGCTTGACCTTCTCGGCCTGCGCAGCGACCTCCGCCGGATCGACGCGCCATTCCAGGCTGCCGCTCTGGTGGAACCAGGGCGTGGCGCCGAATTCCTCCTTCAGCGCCGCATGCGCCCGCATGCCGGCGACGTTGAGGTCGTGATAGGGGCGCGGCGTCTTGTTGTTGGAGTTGGTCCAGGCGAAGCTGACGCCGGAGGTGCCGCCGCCGATACGGTCGGCCTCCAGCACGGTGACCTTCGCCCCGCCCTGCGCCACCCGGTAGGCGACCGAGCTGCCGACGATTCCGGCTCCGACGACGATGACGTTCATCATGGCATGTCCTGTGATCTGGCCCGCATCAGCGCGGGTTGTGGCAAGCGAAGGCATGGGCGCCGTCCGGGGCGGCAAGCGGCGGAACCTGTCGGGAGCAGATCGGCAGCGCCGCCGGGCAGCGGGTGTGGAAGACGCAGCCGGAAGGCCGCTTCACCACGCTCGGGATCTCGCCGCTGATCGCGTCGCGCGGCTTCTGCCGGGCCGGATCGGGCACCGGAATCGCGGAGATGAGGGCCGCGGTATAATGATGGCGCGGCCGGGCGAAGATCTCGTCGACCTCGCCGATCTCGACGAGATTGCCGAGATACATCACCGCGATGCGGTTGCTGAGGAAGCGCACCGAGCTCAGATCGTGCGAGATGTAGAGATAGGAGAGCTTCAGCTCCTCCTGCAATTCGGCGAGCAAGTTGAGGATCTGGGCGCGCACGGAGACGTCGAGCGACGACACCGGCTCGTCGCAGATCAGCAGGCGCGGCTCGACGGCGAGCGCGCGTGCGATGCCGATGCGCTGGCGCTGGCCGCCGGAGAATTCATGCGGGTAGCGGTCGGCATGCTCGGCCGGCAGCCCGACGCGCTCCAGCAGCGCCTCGACCGCGCCGTCCCATTGCGCCGGGGGAACGAGGCCGTGGACCCTGAGCGGCTCCGACAGGATCTGCCGGACGCTCCAGCGCGGGTTGAGCGAGAGATAGGGATCCTGAAAGACGTATTGCATCTGCCGGCGCAGCGCGAGCACCTCCGGCCGGCGGTCGCGTGAGAAGGTCGCGCAGACATCGGTATCGCCGAGCCTGATCGTGCCGGAGCTCGGCGGGACGAGATGCAGGATCGAGCGAGCGGCGGTGGTCTTGCCGCAGCCGCTCTCGCCGACGATGCTCAGCGTCTCGCCCTCGTCCAGGCTGAAGCTGATGTCGTTGACGGCGCGGATTTCCCCGGTGACCTTCTGGCGGAACAGGCCGCGCCGGTGCAGCGGATAGCTCTTCACCAGCCCGTCGACGCTGAGCAGCGGCTTACGGCTCGTACGCTGGCGGGGCTCGGGCACGGGAGCGATCGCGGTCTCAACCATGGCCGGGCACTCCGGCGCTGCCGCGCTTCAGGCAATGGACGACGCGGCCGGGCTCGATTGCGGCGGCCTGCGGCACGAGCCGCGTGCAGTCCGGCGCAGCCTCCGGACAACGCCCGGCGAAGCGGCAGCCGCCGCCAAGCGGCTGGCCCGGCGTCGCTGCGAGCCCGACTGTCGGCAGGCGCTCGCGCCTTCCTTCGGCATCGACAGCGTAGCGCTTGTCGATCCGTGGCGTCGAGGCGAGCAGGGCTTGCGTATAGGGGTGCGACGGCCGGGCAAAGACGGCATGCTTGTCGCCGGTCTCGCAGACCTGGCCGGCATACATCACGGTGATCCGGTCGGCTATGCGCGCCACCACGCCCATATCGTGGGTGACGAAGATCATCGACATGCCGAGCCGCTGCTTCAGCTCCTCGAGCAGGTCGAGGATCTGCGCCTGGATGGTGACGTCGAGCGCCGTGGTCGGCTCGTCGGCAAGCACCAGCGCCGGATTGCACAGCAGCGCCCGCGCGATGCAGACCCGCTGCTTCATGCCCCCGCTCATCTCATGCGGGTATTGCGACAGGCGCGGGCCGGGATCGGTGATGCCGACGAGACGGAACAGCTCCTCGACGCGCTGCAGTGCAGCCGCGCGCGGCAGCTTCTCGTGAACCTTCAGGATCTCGGCAAGCTGGGCGCCGACGGTCAGCAGCGGATTGAGCGAATAGCCGGGGTTCTGGAAGATCATGGTGAGGCGTCGCCCGCGCAGCTTCTGCATCTCGCGCTGCGATTTCACCGCGAGGTCCTCGCCCTCGAACAGGATGCGCCCGCCCGCGATCCGCGCTGGCGGCGGCAGGAGGTTGAGGATCGCCAGGCTCGACAGCGTCTTGCCGCTGCCGGATTCGCCGACGATGCCCATCGTCTCACCGGCGCGCACCTGATAGCTGACATCCTCGACGACCCGGATCGGCGCGTTCCAGGGCGGAAACTGGATATGTAGATTCTCTACCGAGACCAGCACGGGCGCCTGCGAGGCTGCARCCTCGGGCTGTCTGGGCAAGGCGGCAGCGGCCTGCGTTTCGGCGGCGAGGCTCATCATCAGACTTTGGCCCGCGGGTTGAAGGCGTCGGTCAGCCCATCCGCCAGGAGATTGAAGCCGAGGACGGTGATGAAGATCGCGAGACCRGGGCTCAGCGAAGCCCAGGGCGCGACCTTGAGCGCCTCGTAGTTGAAGTAGAGGAGCTGGCCCCAGCTCACCGCCGCCGGATCGCCGAAGCCGAGGAAGCCGATCATCGCCTCCGCCAGCACGGCGCCGCCGATGCCGAGCGCCACGACGACGACGAGCGAGGGCAGGGCGTTCGGCAGGATGTGGCGGAACAGGATGTCGCCCGAGGTCGCGCCGATGCAGCGTGCTGCCTCGACGAATTCCTGGTTCTTGAGCCGCAGGAACTCGGCCCGCGTCATCCGMGCGATCGGAGCCCAGGAGAAGACGCCGATCAGCAGGATGATSACGCCGAGATTGAGATAGGGCACGCTTTCGAAGGGCGTGTTGACGATGGCGACGCCGAGCAACCGCACCACGGCGAGGATGACGACGAACATCGGGATGACCAGGAAGAAATCGGTGAAGCGCATCAGCACCTCGTCGGTGCTGCCGCCGCGATAGCCGGCAAAGCCTCCGACCAGCACGCCGATCACGGAGGCGATCGACATTGCGCCGAGCCCGACCGCGAGCGCCGTCGGCGCGCCGTAGATCAGGCGGCTGAGCACGTCGTAGCCCATGCGGTCGGTGCCGAGCCAATGCGTCCAGCTCGGCGGCGCCTTGGCGCCGGGGTCGAGCATCGGGCTCTGGTCATGCGCATCGAAGGGCGCGAGGAAGGGGCCGATCACCGCTGTCGCGACGACGAGCATGACGAGCACGAGGCCGAGCATGCCGGTGCGGCTCTTCGTGAAGCGCTGCCAACCTTGCCGCCAGATGCCCTTGGCGGGCTTGGGCAGCGGCTTTGGCAGGGATGCGTGGCTCGCGATCGTCTGGTCGGTCACGCCGCTCACTCCAGGCTGATGCGGGGATCGATGAGGACGTAGATCACGTCCGTCAGCAGGGTCGTGCAGATCAGCATGAAGGCGATGACCGCACTCGCGCCCATGATGACGGGGTAGTCGAGCTGGTGGATCGCAGCGACATAGAGGGAGCCCAGCCCCGGCCAGGTGAAGACGGATTCCGTCACCGGCGCGGTGCCGAGCATCAGGCCGATCAGCAGCCCGAGATAGGTCAGCATCGGGATGAAGGCGGCCCGCAGCGCGTGAACGTAAATGACGCGCCGCTCGGGGATGCCGCTGGCGCGCATCGCGGCGATGAAGTCGCTCTTCAGCACGTCGACCATGTTCGAGCGCATCAGCAGCGTCAGCGTCGCGGTGTTGAAGAAGGTCAGCATCGCGACGGGCAGCACCATGTGCCAGAGCGCGTCGAGCGTCGGGCTGCCGCCGAGCGGGTTGCGGGTCGAATAGGCGCCGTAGCTCGGCAGCCAGTCGAGCGTGTAGGAGAACAGGAAGATCAGCAGGATGCCGAGGAAGAAGGCCGGCAGGGACTGGCCAAGCAGCGCCGTGCCCATTACCGCGAAATCCGAGCGAGAATGCTGGCGGCGGGCGGCCGTGACGCCGAAGAGGATCGCGATTGCCAGCGCGATCAGGATGGCGGGGACCTGAATCTTGAGGGTCTGCCAGCCCCAGGTCAGGATCAGCGAACCGACCGGCTGGTTATAGACGATGCTGGTGCCGAAATCGAGGTGGAGCAGCCGCCCGAGCCAGAGCAGGTAGCGGGTGAGCGGCGGCTGATCGAGCCCGTAATAGGACTTCATGCGCTCGATCACCTCGCCGGTCATGCCGGGCGTCTCCGCCATCATCAGCTCGATCGGATTGCCGATCGCGTTGATCAGGAAGAAGATCGCTGCGCTGACGCCGAGCATCAGGATGATCGCAAAGATCAGCCTCCTCGTCAGAAAGACGAAAACCCGCATTGCGGCCAGTATCTCCCGTTCAGATTGGCCATAGATCTCCCGTGTTCTGGATGCGCTGTGCGGCGCAGCCAGGACCGGGTCCCGTTTGTTTGATCTATGTCAATGACAGCGAAGGTATGGACCGGAAATCGAGGCGTCAAAGAATATGATTTTGCCAGTTCATTCCTGCAGGTTATGGCGTCCGTGCCGACCTGGACCTTTGCGGCGCCCTCCCGCTCCTCACGAATCCGCGCTGTAGCCGAGCCGTTCCAGCTCGTCCTCGATATCCCGGATCAGTGCGTCGGCCAGCGAGGAGCCCGTCAGGGTGTTCGGACGCAGATGCCAGACCGGAGAGAAGATTTCCGGCGCGAAGGGCTTCGCGACGAGGCCGCGTCCGATGAAGCTGTGCGCGTTGAGCTCGTCGACGAGCGCGATCCCGGCGCCATTGGCGACCAGGGCGCTGGCGACGTTGGCCATTGGCGCGTCGATGAACATGCGTGGCAGCACGCCCGCCTGCTCGAAGACCTTCTCGACGAAGATGCGACGATCCGGCGATCCGATCGAGACGAAGTTCTCGCCGTCGAGATCCTCGGGCCGGATCGTCTTCAGCCCCGCGAGGCGATGGCCTTCGGGCACGGCACAGACATTGGGGATGCGCGCGATCAGGCGGCACACGACATTGGGATGCGGGGTGAAATGTTCGGTGATCCCGACATCGATCTGCCCGGCGATGACCCATTCGATGATGCGGTCGGAGCTGCGCGAATGCAGCTTGACCGAGGTCTTCTCGTGCTGCCGGCAAAAGCGCGTCAGCAAAGGCGGGATGAGCGTCCCTGCCAGCATCGGCATGACGCCGAGATTGAGCCGGCCGAACTGCAGTTCGCGAATGTCCTTCGTCATCCGCTCGAGACGTTCGACGCTTTCCCAGGTCCGCTGAACCTCCGCGAAATACAGCTCGCCGTCCCGTGTCGGCTTGAGGCGTCCCTTCATGCGCTGGAACAGGATGATGCCGGTGCTGCGCTCGAGCTGGTTCAGCATCTTGCTGGCGGCCGGCTGCGAGACCGACATCATCTCGGCCGCCTGGGTCAGCGTGCCGAGATGCATGATGTGGCGGAAAAGCTCGACATGCCTGAGATTCACCGTCATCCGTCCCCTCGCAGACATGCGACCGCTGCGTCCTGTGCCCGTGGCTGCGCAGTTCGCGGAGCGATACTCCCCCAATGGCGTCCTGCGGGGAAGCGCCTGAGGCATTGTGGGAAGGCCCCGGGCAGAGAGCTGGGTCGGCCGCGGTCAGGCTCAGCCCGCCGCGCTCCGGAAAGGCGGCGGCGGCTTGAGGCTGGCGATGAAAGTTTCGACCAGCTTGCTCGTCGGCCGGCCGCGCTGGCGGAACAGGAAGATCGGAACCCGTATCGCCGGCCGGAAGCTGCGAAAGACGAGGCCATGGCCGTCACGCATCCGCGCCGCCTCGCTGTCGACGATGCCGACGCCGCAGCCGGCGGCGGCGAGCGCGCAAATGGTCAGGCCGAGACTTGCATCGATGATCGTCCGGGGATGCTGGCCGTCGCTTTCCAGAGCGATCGTGACGTCGGGATGCGCTTCGGAGAAGCGGGCGACCATCGCCGGAAGCCAGGCGATGCCCAGCGCGGGAATGGTGCTGACGACGATGCGCCCCTGTTTGCGGTCGCTGAGACCGGCGGCGAAGCGCGCCAGATTCTGCATGCCGAAATAGGTGCGCTCGACCTCTGTATAGAGCAGCCGCGCCTCCTCGGTCGCGGCGATGCCCTTGGTCGTGCGCGCGAAAAGCCGCAAGCCCAGCTCGGCCTCCAGCAATTTGAGGGCCTTGCTGACCGCGGGCTGCGAGATGCGCAGGATGTTGGCCGCCTCGGTGATCGAGCCGGAATCCATGATCGCCTTGAAGACTTCGACCTGGCGGTAATGCATGGCATGACCATAACCTGAGTTCATATAGATCGTAAATTTATGAATTTGAGGCAGATCGAATGCTGTGATCTGCTGACCGATGTCGCCGTTATCCGCACTTTCGACCGGATGACCGGGAAGGCGGCCAAAAAACCAGAGACTGACTTCGCACCGGGACGGTGGTGGGGCGCTCGCGCGCGCCATGACGCTTGCCCGGACCGACGAAATTGCCAGCTTGGGGAACAGCAGAACATGCGCAGCCTTCGTCATTCCTGCACCGTGGCGGCGTTGGCCACGGGCCTCTCTTTCCTCGCCGCCCAGGCCTTCGCGCAGCCCGCCGGGGTCCTGCGCGTCGCCGTGGGTGCCGATCCGGCGACCTTCGACCCGGCCTTCAACGATTTGCCGGTCGGCAATGCGGTCGATCTCGCGGTGCTGGAGGGGCTCTTCCGGCTCGATCCGCAGAACAATGTCCAGAAGAGCCTCGCGACGGCCTCCTCTTTCTCGCCGGACGGCAAGGTCTTCTCCGTCAAGATCAGGGCGGGGAAAACCTTCAGCAACGGTGACCCGCTGAACGCGGAGGCGGTGGCCGCGAGCTTCAACCGCATGCTCGACGAGAAGACCGGCTCGATCTATCGCGGGCTCTACGCTTCGCTCGGCACGGTGAAGGCGGTCGGCGAGGATACGGTCGAGTTCCACATGGCCGAGCCCAACGGCCACGTGCTGATGCTGCTCGCCAGCACCGCAGCCAGCATCGTCAACGTCAAGGCGCTCAAGGAGATGGGCGCCGAGTACGGCCGCAAGCCTGTCGGCTCGGGCCCCTATATGGTCGAGCGCTATGTCGGCGGCGAAGGCTTCCGCCTCGTGCCCAATCCGAAATATGCGGGCGATTATCCGGCCACGCTGAAGGCGATCGAGTTCACCGTGGTGCCGGAGGACGGCTCGCGCATGGCGCTGATGGAGACCGGCGCCGCCGACATCGTCGAGCGCGTGCCGCCCGAATCGATCGCCGCGATCAATGCGCTCAAGAGCGCCAAGGTCGTCACCCCGCCCAGCATGTTCTCGATCAACATGGAGATGGTGCTGCGCGGCCCGCTGTCCGATCCGCGGGTGCGCCAGGCGCTGAACCTCGCCGTCGATCGCGAGGGCATCGCCAAGGGTGTCCTCGGCGGGCTGGGCACGCCCTCGGTCGGCATGGTCGGCCCCGGCACGCAGGAYGAATTGCGCAAGACCTTCCCGCCGATCCCGTTCGATCCGGCCGGCGCCAAAAAGCTGCTCGCGGAAGCCGGCTACAAGCCCGGCCAGCTCGCGCTCAGCTTCACCTGCCCGACCGGGCGCTACATCAAGGACGTGCAGGTCTGCCAAGCCCTGGCCGGCTCCTTCGAGGATGTCGGCATCAAAGCGACGCCGCTCGTCGTCGATCGCGGGACCTGGACCAAGGTGGTCGGCATGGAGCCGGCCCAGCGCACCGACAATATGGGCATGGTCGGGCGCGCCACGGCGGGCATGGACTACACGCTCTACCGCCTGTTCTACACCGGCGTCGGCGCCAACCGCACCGGCTATTCCAATCCGCGCGTCGACGCCCTGCTGAAGGAAGGCCGGGCCACGACCGATCCGGCGAAGCAGAAGGCGATCTATGGCGAGGTCCAGGAGATCGTCTGGAAGGATCAGCCCTTCCTCTTCCTCTGGTACCAAACCCAGGCGATCGGCGTCGCCAACCGCGTCCAGGGCTTCGCCGTCCAGCCCAACGAGACGCTGGTCTTCGACAAGGTGACCCTGAACTAGCGCATTTTCGAGCGAAGCGGGCACGGGTTCGCGTGAAGAAAATGCGATCAAACAAAGAGTTGGAGCATTTCCGCGTTTCTGCAAAACGCGGAAATGCTCCGGCGCCACGCAAGCGGAGGGCCGGACGATGTTCGTTCTGAGACGCCTGGGCGGAGCCCTGCCGACGCTGTTCGCGGTCTCGCTGCTCGTCTTTCTCTTCGTCGACCTGATCCCAGGCGACCCGGCGCAGATTCTCGCCGGGCCGACCGCCTCCAACGAGGAGATCGAGATCGCCACGCGGCCGGCCGCGATGTTCAGCCGCCTCGTCGCGGCCAGCCTGACCGAGACGATGGGCAAGGACTATCTCGACACCGCCCGCGCCAAGGGGCTGAGCGAAACCCGTGTCGTGCTCGCCCATGCCTTGCGCAACTCGCTGATCGCGGCGGTGAGCGTCGCCGGCGTGCAGTTCGGAGGCATGCTCGGCGGCTCGGTCGTCACCGAGACTGTGTTCGGCATCCCCGGCGTCGGCCGGCTGCTCGTCGATGCGGTCTCGCGCGCCGACTATCCCGTGATCCAGTACGCGATCCTGATGTTCGCGGTCTTCTTCGTCGTCATCAACCTCGTCACCGACCTGCTGACGCAATGGCTCGACCCGCGCACCCGCGAGCAGGAGAGGCCGGCATGAGCCTGGTGCAGGACATGGCCGCCGGCGCTCCCCCTCTCGCCGCGAAATCCGACGCTGCCCCTCCGCGCCGGCGCTGGACCCTGCTGTGGCGCATCCTCGCCCAGCCCAAGGGCGCGATCGGGCTGACGCTGGTCGTGCTCTACCTGTTGCTCGCGGTCTTCGGGCCGATGCTGGCGCCGCAGGATGCCTTCCGCCAGAACTTCGCCCAGACCCTGCGTCCGCCTTCCGCCGCCCACTGGTTCGGCACCGACCAGCTCGGCCGCGACGTCTTCAGCCGCGTGCTGGTGGGTGCGCGCGCGACGCTCGGCATCGGTGTCGGCGGTGTCGCCGTGGCGTTCCTCATCGGCGTGCCGCTCGGCATCCTCGCCGCCTGGCGGCGCGGCTGGATCGAGGCGGTGCTGATGCGCGCCATCGACATCATGCTGAGCTTTCCCGACATCGTCTTCGCGCTGGCGGTGGTGGCGATCCTCGGCGCCAATACCCAGAACGTCATCATCGCGGTCGGCGTGGTCGCGGTGCCGGTCTTCGCTCGCACGGCCCGCGCCGTGACGCTGAGCATCCTGGCCGAACCCTATATCGAGGGCTCGGCCGCGCTCGGCGCCAGCCCGGCCCGCATCATCCTGCGCCATGTGCTGCCGAACATTTCGGGCACGCTCCTGACGCTCTCGACCCTGCTCTTCGCCTCGACGCTGCTCTCGGCCTCCGGCCTCGGCTTCCTCGGGCTGGGCACGCAGCCGCCCTTCCCGGAATGGGGCACGATGCTCGGCGAAAGCCGCTCCTATATTCGCAGCCACCCTTATCTCGCGACCTTTCCGGGGCTGTTCCTGGCCGTCTCCGCGCTTGCCTTCAACCTGCTGGGCGAAGCGTTGCGTGTGATCTACGACCCGACCAGCCGGCGTACTGCCCGGAGGGCGCCGCTCTTCGCCTTCCTGCGCCGCGGTTCCCCGACAATTCCCGCCACTGCTCCCGACGCTGTGAACGCCGTTTCGGTCAAGGCCCTGCGCATGGCCTTCCGGACCCGCGACGGCCTGCTCGATGTCGTGCGCGGGGTCGATCTCGCGATCCGTCCGGGCCGGACGCTGGCGCTGGTCGGCGAATCCGGTTCCGGCAAATCGACCTTGCTGCGGGCCATCGGCACGCTCGCCAATCCACAGGAGGTTGCGATCACGGAAGGAGCGATCGGCATCGGCGGGCAATCCGCGCTCGGGCTTTCCGCGACGGCCCTGCGCGAGCTGCGCCGACGCAAGATCGGCGTCGTCTTCCAGGACGCGGCGAGCGCCCTCAACCCGGTCCTGACGGTCGGCGCCCAGCTCGCCGAGGCGGTGAGCGCCGGATCGAGCCTCGACAAGGAAGCCGTCCGGCAGCGCTGCATCGCCCTCTTGCAGGATGTCAGGATCGCCGATCCCGAGCGGCGCCTGGCCATGTATCCGCACCAGTTCTCGGGCGGGATGAAACAGCGCATCGTCATCGCGATCGCGCTCGCCCAGGACCCGCAGGTGCTGCTCGCCGACGAGCCGACCAGCGCGCTCGACGTCACGATCCAGCAGCAGATCCTGGTCTTGCTGCGCGAGATCCAGGCGAAGCGCGGCATGGCGGTGCTGCTCGTCACCCATGACCTCGGCCTTGTCGCCCGCTTCGCCGACGACGTCGCGGTGATGTATGCCGGCCGCATCGTCGAGAGCGGCGAGGTCGCGACCGTGCTGGAGCGGCCGCTGCATCCCTACACGCTGGCGCTGCGCGCCTCCGCGCCCGGTGCCGGCGAGGGGCGCGGCCAGCCGCTGCGCAGCATCCCGGGCGAGCCGCCGCTCATTGGCCAGTTCCCGGCGGGCTGCACCTTCCGCCCGCGCTGCCCGCGCACGCAAGGGCGCCCGGACTGCGCCGAGCGGGAGCCCGAGCCGCGGACCGTCTCCGGCCGGCAGGTCGCCTGCCTCTTCGCCGAGGAGGGCCTGTCGTGAACGCGCCCTTCCGCCTGCCGCCCCGACATCCGGACACCGAGAGCGACGACATCGTCGTCGTGGATGGGATCAGCCGGCATTTCGGCGGCCGGAAGACGCTGTTGAGCCGCGTCGCGGCGCCGGTGGTGCGCGCCGTCGACGGCGTCTCGTTCAGCGTCCGGCGCGGGACCTGCTTCGCCATCGTTGGCGAATCCGGCTCCGGCAAGAGCTCGCTCGCCCGGCTCGTCGTCGGCTTGCTCAAGCCCACTGCCGGCGAGGTCACGATCGACGGCACTCGGCTCTCGACGCTCGACAAGACCGGCCTGCGCGCGCTGCGCCGCAAGGTCCAGCTCGTCCTGCAGGATCCGCGCGCCTCGCTCGATCCGCGCATGACCGTGTTCGACACCCTGTCTGAGGCGCTGACCGTGCATGGCCTGCATCGCGAGCGCGCCGCCCGCGCCGCGCGCATCGATGCCGTGATCGCCATGGTCGGGCTGAACCCGGCGCATCTGGTCCGCTATCCACACGAGCTCTCGGGCGGCCAGCGCCAGCGCGTCGCCATTGCCCGCGCC